>JAUPLK010000200.1 GCA_030836925.1 Pseudomonadota bacterium | reverse complement strand
TACTGGTTCCCCTACCTGGCCCACGCCACGCTCGAGCCGATGAATGCCACGGTCTGGTTTCACGATGGTGGTTGCGAAGCCTGGGTGCCAAGCCAGGGGCCGGACATGGTGCGCCAGGTGATCTGCGACATGTCCGGGCTCCCGCGTGAAAACGTCGAGGTGCATACGACCTATGCCGGTGGCGGTTTCGGGCGACGCGCGACGATGGAGTTTGTGGTCGAGGCCGTGGAAATCGCCCGCCACAGCACGCGGCCCGTGAAACTGATGTGGACGCGTGAAGACGATATGCGCCACGGGCTGTATCGCGAGGCGACGCTGCATCGGGTGCGTGCCGGCCTGGACGAAACCGGTGCGCCGCTGGCCTGGCAGCATCGTCTGGTTGCTGCCAACCTGAATCGCCTGGTCATTCCGGTTGCACTCGGGGTGCTATCCCCGGAGTGGATGCCGGATCGGGCCGTGAGTGGTTTCGGCGATGGCGTGATCGGGCTGATCGATCGCTTCAGGGGCTCGGAAACCGCGCGCACCGGCGCGCTTTCCATGCCCTATGCCATCCCCAATGTGCGGGTCGACCTGGCCGACTGGAACCCCGGTGTGCCGGTGACGCTGTGGCGTTCGGTCGGGCACTCCTACACCTGTTTCGTCATCGAGAGTTTCATCGACGAGCTGGCAGCTGCAGCCGGACAGGAACCGGCCAGCTTCCGGCGTCGCCACCTCGCGACACAGCCGCGGCATCTGGCCGTACTCGATCTGGTGCTGGAAAAGTCAGGCTGGGCCACGCCCTTGCCCGATCGTCATCGGGGACTCGCGATCCAGGAGGCTTTCGGCACCATCGTTGCCCAGGTCGCCGAGGTCAGTGTGGCTGCTGATGGCAGCATCCGCGTGCATCGCGTGAGCTGCGCCGTCGATTGCGGACTGGCGGTAAACCCCGACATCGTGCGTCAGCAGATGGAGGGCGGGATCCTGTTCGGCCTGTCGGCGGCGCTGTATGGCGAAATCAGCATCGAGGACGGTGCCGTCCAGCAGGGCAATTTTCACGACTACCGGGTGCTGCGCCTCGCCGATGCGCCGGCCATCGACGTACACATCGTCCCGGGCGGGACAGAGCCCAGCGGTGTGGGCGAACCGGGCGTGCCGCCCATCGCCCCGGCAGTTGCCAATGCGGTGTACGCCGCCACCGGGCAGCGCCTGCGCACCTTGCCGCTTCGCCTCGCGTAAAAGGTGCCGGATTTATTTTCCGTCGAGAAAATAAATCCGGCACCTTTTACGGGGGGCATGCAGCTGATATGTCACGCCGGCGGAGACGATAAGCAGGTCGCCGGGGCCGGCAGTGGTGGAGAACTCCAGACCATCGCCGCAATGAATCACGACCTCGCCGCTGATCACGGAGATGACCGACTCGACGCTGCGCTGCTGATCTGCCTGCCAACGCTCGCCCGGTGCAAGGTCCAGCGTCTGTGCGGCCATGGTGGCTATGCCGGTCGGTGCGTGGGTGAGTGCGGCGATGAGCTGCGCAACCAGCTCCTGGGCACCACCCTGGTCGATCTCGTCATGACGCACCACGCGCAGACCGTGTTCGCGTGGAGCAGGAGAAATCCCGGACATACGCCGGATTATTGCATGGGCCCGAGGCGTCTATCTGCCTGCGCCTGTCCGACAGCGCCGGCGCCTGAGTTCGCGGTACAGCGTGTGTGCATCCAGATCGACACCGCTGGGCCAGACGATCAGGCTGCGGCTGCGATCGATGCGCAGCTTGCGGAATTCGCGCACATCGCGCAGCGTTTCCAGTGACCAGGGTGCCAGCTGCTCCTCGATGTCGATGGCGCCTTCAGTGCCATCGGCATAGGTGAGCCACAGCTGATAACGCTCGAGGGGCCAGGCAGCGATGAGTCGGGAAATCATTGCGGCAGATCCTGCGCCGCGACTGCTGCGTCAACAAGCTGCCAATCCGGCTGAAGTGCAGGCTTTTGCAGGAGCGCGCAGGAGCGCGCAGGAGCGCGTAGGAGCGGCTTCAGCCGCGATCCCGAGTCTGCCAAACCATGATCGCGCCTGAAGGCGCTCCTACCATAAGGGATCGCGGCTGAAGCCGCTCCTACGCGCTCCTACAAGCCGCTCCTACGTGCGCCAGTGCGCGACGCGCTCGCGCACCAGCTGTTCGATGCCATCCCAGTCGGTGGCGCGCGGCGCTGGCAGATCGCGGTTGGTCGAGTTCACCACCACGATGGTTTCGTGACCGGTGGCGCGCAGTGCCCTGATGTTGTCAGGGCTGTCTTCCAGGTACAGGTCGGCACCGACGGCTGCCTTGTCGCGCATGAAGCACAGATCCCAGTAGGGAATGCCGTGCCGTTCCAGCCATTCGGTGGTCTGCCGGATCGCTTCCTTGTGAAACCAGTGGATGTACAGGCGGTGGGTGATGATGCGGATGCGGATTTCCGGAATCGTGTCGAGACGGCGCAGGGCCGCCGGCGCGCCGGCAACCGGCGGCAGCCGGGCGAACAGTTCGCGTTCTTTTACCGCGAAACGGTGCAGGGCATCGTAGCCGCCGGCAGCGTCCAGGCCCCATTCACCGAAGCCGTAGCTGATCTCGTCGGTCAGTTGCTGTTCGGCGATGCCCAGCCATTCGGCAGCGACCGGTTTCAGGCCGCGGGCAAAATCCGCAACCACGCCGTCGAGATCCACGCCGAGTACGAATTGCCGTTCGATGCTCATGCCTGGCAACAGGCCATCAGGCCGTACGTTGCGTGATTTCGATGAGGTGGTAGCCGAACTGCGTCTGCACCGGTCCGTGTACCTTGCCAACCTCGGCGCTGAACACCACCTGGTCGAACTCCTTGACCATCTGGCCGGGCCGGAACTCGCCGAGTTCACCACCCTGCTGCCCGGAAGGGCAGGCGGAATATTCACGGGCGATGGCGGCGAAGTCCTCGCCCGCTTCGATGCGCGACTTCAGTGCTTCGCAGTTGCTTTTGTCGTCCACAAGGATGTGCCGGGCGCTCGCTTTGGCCATGGTTCAGGTCTCCGTACAGAAGGGGCGGGCAAGGCTAGCACGTCCGTGCGACATAAGGGATAAACGGTCATTGCTGCCGATGATCGGTCGTAACACGATGAAATAACAGGATATTTCCAGCAAAAACGGAAGTGCATCACGGTCTCCGTGGCCCGCAGTGGCCATAGTTGCGCCCATCTGGAAGACGCGGAGAAGACGGGTGTTTAGATCCAGCCTGCACACGCAGCGTAGCAGCCTGAACAAGGCCAGCCGGGGCATGACAGCGATCGAACTGCTGGCTGCCCTGTCGATCGTTGCCATACTCAGTGCGATGGCCGTTCCGGCCTTCCGCGATTTCATGCAGAACAACCGTGCCGCCGAGCAGAGCAATGCGCTGGTCGGTGCCCTGGCACTGGCGCGCAACGAGGCAGTGACGCGCGGCGTGCCGGTTTCGGTTTGCGTGAGCACCGATGGCGAGAGTTGCGATGCCGCTGGCGGACTGTTCACATTCTGGACACCGGGCTGGATCGTGTTTACCGATGCCGCCGGCAACCCCGGTGATGTGGATGACGCCGCAGATCCACCTGACACGGTGTTGCGCGTGATGCCGGCCCTCTCGGGCGAGGCGACGCTCGCCAGCAACCGCAACTTTGTTTCCTACACGCCGAGCGGCTTTCTGAGTGGAGCCCAGGCGAGCTTCATGCTGTCTGTTCCCGACTGCACGGGTAACCAGAACCGCATGATTGTCGTCAATCCGCAGGGGCGCGCCACCCTCACCCACACACCCTGCGTCGTGCCAGACCCATGAACGGAGTTCGTATCGTGAGCACGCCAATGCAAATCCGGCGCCAGTCGGGACTCAGCCTGATCGAGGTGCTGATCACTGTCGTGCTGGTGTCAATCGGCCTGCTCGGTCTGGCCGGCCTGCAACTCACCAGCGTGCGCAACAGCAACAGTTCCGGTGAGCGCTTCATGGCCACCACGCTCGCACAGGACATTATCGAGCGCATGCGCGCCAATCGCGCCCGTGCCGTCGGCCCGGCCAAGGTCTACACCCTGGCGATGGG
>JAUPLK010000199.1 GCA_030836925.1 Pseudomonadota bacterium | reverse complement strand
ACCCCGGTAGCGACCCGCAACCGTCACCGTCGCGCCCGGCGGCTCGCTGATGATGCGCACCAGGCCGTCGGCCTGCTCCAGCTTGAGGTCGGCAATCTGCTGCGGCTGGTTGGCCACCGCGCTGACGCGGCGCGTGAGCGTCTTGAAACCGTCCTTCTCGAGACTGAGCATGCGTTCGCCGGCCAGCAGTTCCAGTTTGAGTGGCGTGGTGCCAGCCGGCACACCATCCACCAGCACGGCAGCACCCGCCGGCACGCTGCTGACGGTGACCTCGGCCCAGTCCGGCACGAGCCGGGCCTCGATGGCCTGCACCACACCGCCGCCCTCCACCGTCAGCGCGGTCTCCCAGGGCTGATAACGCGGTGCCACGATACGCAGCTGGTGGCTGCCGGCCTTGACCTCGATGGGTGGTGTCGGCGTGCGGCCGACGCTCAGGCCATCGATGCTCGCTTCAGCCGCAACGGCCGGCTGCGTGCTGAGCAGGAGCTGCCCCGGCAGGCGGTCCAGCCGCAGGCTGAAGTCCTGGCTGGGCGCATCCGTGACCTGGATGCCGAGCTCGCCGGGCACATGGCCCTCAGCGGTCGCGCGCACCGTGTAGCGGCCCGGCCGCAGCAGATAGCGGCCGGCAAAGCGCAGATCCGGCACACCCTGCATATCGACCACCGCGATCGCCGGATCCACAGTGACCAGCACGGCGCGCGAAGTCAGCAACCAGAAGGCGCACGCAGCCAGCACGAGCAGCGCCGCCCAGATCGCCGGTGCGCGCCAGCGCGGAGCGGCGCGGCGCCTGAAGGATGCCCGCGGCACCATCGGTGGTGCCTGGGCCGTTGCGGCGGCAGCCTCGCGCGGCTCCGCTGCCGGTGGCAGCGTGTCGTAGTCCACAGCGCTGAAGCGCAGCCGGAACTCGAGCAGATCAGCGCCGAAAGCACAGCGGATCCGGGCGCTGCCGATACCGATCTCGTCACCATCCGCGAGCCAGCGCGTGCCGGTGAGCGGCACCTCGTTGACGGTGACCTGCGTGCCGGTCGGCTGCAGGAAGGGCCGACCATCCAGCAGCCCCATCAGCGCGTGGCTCTGGTCCGCAACCGGACCCGGCAGACGGATCGCTGCGGCCGGCCCGGTGCCGATACGCAACGGCAGGTCGGCCTCGCCAAAGCGGCGCGTACCCGAAGCGTCATGCACGACGATGGCGGAACTCAAATCGCTTCCTCGCAGCGGATCACCACGGGTGGCATGTTGCCCGCCGGATCGACACGGATGTTACGCCGGACATCGCGGTAGCCATCGCGCGTACCCACCACGACATAGGGTCCGGGCCGCAGCTCCAGGCTGCGGCTGCTGAAGGTGCCCAGATTACCCACCTTGTAGATCACGACAGTGGTCTGGTTGTCGGACTCGAATTGTACGGCCACCGGCTGTGCCGCCACGGCGAGTTGCGCCTTGAGCCTTTCGATCTGCCCGCGCAGCACCGGGCCGGGTGCCGGCACCGCAGCCGCCTCAGCCACGAGGCGCTGCGCGGGGCCGGCGATCGCATCGTCGTTGAAGCGCTCGGCACGCGCCAGCGCCTGCTCAAGCTGCTGATCGAGTTGTGCGCGGGCCTGTGCTGCGGCCAGGCCCTGCTGTACGCCCAGCACGTTCGCATCGATCGCCAGCACCGCCGCGTATCTGGCCACTGCTGCCGGCCACTGCTCGGCGGCGACCAGCTGCTGCGCTTCTGCCTGCAGTGTCGCAATGCTCGCGCGCCGCTCTTCGGCGTGCAGCTGGGCCAGCGCGTTCTGTACACCCGGATCCTGCGGACGCAGCGCAACCGCGCGATCGATGGCCTGCCGGGCCTCGGCCAGTTGTCCGGCTGCGAGCGCGTTGAGGCCGCGCGACAGCGCCCGCTCGAATTCCTGCGCTGACTTGTCCGGCGGCGCTGGTTTTGGCGGGCTGGCAGCGATGCGCGGCGCGGGCGGCGGAGGCGGCGGTGGCAGCGCTTTCTCTGCGGGCGCGGCCGCTGCGGGTGGCGGTGATGGCTCCGGTGTTGCAGGCGGTGCGGGTGCCGCAGGTGTCGCGGCCACGGGCGGTGGCGGAAGAACCACCGGGCGTTCGCTGACCAGCTTCGGCAACAGGAACAGCACAGCAGCCAGGCCCGCGAGCAGCAGGAGCGCGCCGGCATAGACCAGCCAGGCCGGCAAGCCGTCGCGGCGCTGACTGCGCAGCTTCTGCAGTACGGCTGGCGAGGCTTCGCTCAGTGCCGGGCTGTCGCCGCGCTTGCGCCGCGACCGACTGCCCTCGTCCTGCAGCAGCTCTTCGAGCACTGCCCGCACCGCCGCCATGCCGACCGGCCGGCGTGCGGGCGACTTTTCCAGCAGCGCCGCCACGAGCTGGACCAGGGCCAGTGGCAGCGGCTGGCCCGCGCCATCGACACCGGGACGGGCCGGAATCTCGTTGCGGATCCGTTCCGGCGTGATGTCGGGGTGCAGTGGCGGCGCACCGGACAGCAGGTCGTACAGCAGCGCGCCCAAGGCGTAAACATCATCGCTGACCGTCGGTGAGGCACCGGCAAGCTGCTGCGGACTCACGTTCGACAGCGACACCGCACCACCGCTGCTGAATGCCGCCATCCGGAAATCGCAGAGTCGCCAGCGTCCGTCCGCATCGCCGAGCAGGTTGGCCACTTTCAGATCGCCATGCACCACACCCTGCGCATGCGCGTACTGCAGGGCCTCGACCACCTCGATCAGCGCGGCAACGATGCGCTGCCAGGCCGCACCGCGCAGCGCGGCGGACTCGGCACCGATCACCGCCTCCATCGAGATGCAGCAACGCGCACCGTCGGCATGGACGCCATGGATACGCACGATGCCGGGATGCACGAGGCGCTGCAGGGGCTCGAGTTCGCCGCACAGGGTATCGGCAAGGCGACTGGCGGCCGCCGGATCGGCAACGGTGATGATCTTCAGCGCGACGTCCACAGCCAGCGCCGTGTCGCTGGCCAGCCAGACCTCGGCGCTGCCGCCGCGACCGAGCAAACGGCGCAGACGAAAACGCTCCGCCAGCACCAGATCTGCTGCAAGCCCTGACATGTGGCGCGGGAGCTATCCGGCCGGCGGACTGATGACCGCGGCCTCGGCGGAATCGATACCGGGCGTGCCAGTTTCAGCGGAATAGATCTCGCGGAGCAGCCGGCGCCACTCCTGGTAGCGCTCTTCGGCCGTACCGGTCAGGCGCCGCGTCTGGCCCTCGATTTCCACCACCAGCGGTTCTGCCTCGGCATTGAAGGAGCCGCCGAGTTCCTTCAAGGACTCGCGACTGATGTTGGCCTCGGTGTTCTTGCCCAGACCGCTCTTGATGCCTTCGATGCCGCCCATCACGCCGGTCATGGTGATCGCACTGTTGTCGCCGCCAGCACCCTCGTAGAGGATCGCGGCGAGAATCGCCAACGCACCAGCTGCGCCGCGCACGTAAGCCGAGCGTTTCAGATCCTGGTAGCGGATCACTTCTTCGCGTGACATCTTGCGCCAGTCTTCATAGGGCTTGTTGATCTCGTAATAGAGATTGGCGTAGTACTCGTTCAGCGTATCGACGAGTGCATATTCGCGCTCGCGTACCGCCTGCATGCGACTGACCATCGGATCGTCTTCAGCTGGCAGCCGCCGCAATCTGTAGATGCCTGCGCGGTCCTGTTCCAGCAGCCCGGCGAAGGCTTCGGGCACCAGCTGTGCACCGTAGCGGAGTTCGGCGACGTTGCGCAGCGTGCGCAACTCGGCGGCCGACAGCTTGCGGCGGGCCGCGAGCAGATCATTGGCGATCTGGTTGTAGAGCACCTGGTAGGGATCCTGCCCGGGCTCGCGGTACTGCGAATAGGCCTTCTCCGGTATCCGCACCGTATAGCCCTTGTTCAGCCATTCGCGCCCGGTCGCGTCCCAGGCACCAATGTGCACGCCGACATCCAGTCCATTGGACAGGTCGATGCGGCCGGTAACGGTCAGGTCCACCGCATCCGAGCGCTGCGGCACCACCCACACCGAACCCCAGTAGCCGCTGGACTCGAGCGTGGTCTTCAGTTGATAGGGCATGTAGCGCG
>JAUPLK010000198.1 GCA_030836925.1 Pseudomonadota bacterium | reverse complement strand
TGGGTCGGGCCGCGGAAACCGTTGACGTTCTGACAGAGCAGCGTGAACTCACGCACGCCCTGCGCCGCAAGCCCGGCGACTTCGGCCACCACGTCGTCGAGCGGCCGGCTGACTTCCTCGCCACGCGTATAGGGCACGACACAGAAGCTGCAGTATTTGCTGCAGCCTTCCATGATCGAGACGAAGGCGGTCGGACCATCCGCCCGGGGCTCGGGCAGACGGTCAAACTTTTCAATCTCGGGAAAGCTCACATCGACCACCGCCCGCCCGCGGGCACGGATCTCGTCGATGAAGGCCGGCAACCGATGCAGCGTCTGCGGGCCAAACACCATGTCGACGAAGGGTGCCCGCCGGCGCAGCGCATCGGCTTCCTGACTCGCCACGCAGCCACCGACACCGATCAGCACACCGGGCCGCTGCTCTTTCAGTTCGCGCCACACCCCGAGGTGCGAGAAGACCTTTTCCTGGGCCTTCTCGCGGATCGAGCAGGTGTTGAGCAGCAACACGTCGGCCTCTTCAGGCCGATCGGTCGCCGCCATCCCGTGACTGACGCGGAGCACGTCCAGCATGCGGCTGGAGTCGTACTCGTTCATCTGGCACCCGAATGTCTTGATGTAAACCTTGCCCGGCATAGGCTGGACAGGCTATCACCTAGCGGATGAAGCCCATACTCTCCAGTTTCACCAGGATCCGGTGGGCAGCCTGGTCGGGCGTGATCCCCTGCGTGTCGATCACCACTTCCGGATTCTCCGGCACCTCGTAAGGATCTGAAATACCGGTGAATTCCTTGAGGATGCCGGCACGCGCCTTGGCGTAGAGACCCTTGCGGTCGCGCTGCTCGCAAACCTCGATCGGCGTGGACACATACACCTCGATGAAGCCACCGACCGGCTCGCTCATTTGCCGCACCTTGCGCCGCGTGACAGCATACGGCGCGATCGGCGCACAGATGGCCACGCCACCGTTCTTGGTGATCTCGGCCGCGACATAGCCGATGCGCAGGATATTGATATCGCGGTGCTCCTTGGAGAAGCCGAGCTCGCTGGACAGGTTCTTGCGCACCAGGTCACCGTCAAGCAGCGTCACGCGCCGGCTGCCGTTTTCGAGCAGCTTGGACAGCAGTGCCCGCGCCACGGCCGACTTGCCCGACCCCGACAGCCCGGTGAAAAAGATCGTGAAGCCCTGCTTGTGACGGGCCGGGTGGGTCTTGCGCAGTTCTTCGACCACCTTCGGGAAGGAGAACCACTCGGGAATGTCCAGGCCCTCGTTCAGGCGGCGGCGGAACTCGGTGCCGGAGATGTTCAGCACCTTCTCGTCCTTGCCGACTTCATCCGCCGGGACGTACTGGGCGCGGTCTTCGATGTAGACCATCTCCTTGAACGGCACCATGGTGATGTCGAGCTCGGTCTCGTACTGCGCCATCAGTTCCTGCGCGTCATAGGGCCCGTAGAAGGGTTCGCCCTTGGAGTCGTTGCCCGGGCCGGCATGGTCGCGGCCGACGATGAAGTGCGTGCAGCCGTAGTTCTTGCGGATGATGGCGTGCCAGATCGCCTCGCGCGGACCAGCCATGCGCATGGCCAGATTCAGCAGGGACAGGGTCGTGGTCTGTTCCGGATACTGCTCGAGCACATGCTCATAGCAGCGCACGCGGGTGTAGTGATCGACGTCACCGGGCTTGGTCAGGCCGACCACCGGCTGGATCAGCAGGTTGGCCTCGCATTCACGCGCGGCACGGAAGGTGAGCTCCTGATGTGCGCGATGCAGCGGGTTGCGCGTCTGGAAAGCCACCACCTTGCGCCAGCCCAGCTTGCGGAAACGGCCGCGCAGCTCGGCAGGCGAATCGCGCCAGAGCTTGAAGTCATAGTGGGTCGGCGACTCGACACCGCGCACCTTGCCGCCGATGTACACCGGACCGGCGGTATTGACGATGTAGTCCACGCCGGGATGCTTCTGGTCCTCGGTGCCATAGACCGCCCAGGCTTCCTTGGCCTTGTCCGGCGTCCACATGTCCTCGATCTTGATGGTGGCGATCAGCACGCCTTCCTGGTCACGCAGCGCGATGGACTCGCCAACCTTGACGGTATCGGCGAAGGCCTTGCTGACGTCCAGATTGATCGGCATCGACCAGATGACACCGGACTTCAGGCGCATGTCGCGCAGCACGGTCTCGTAATCGTCCTTGCCCAGGAAGCCCTCGAGCGGCGAAAAGGCACCGTTGAGGATCAGCTCGAGATCGCAGAGCTGGCGCTCGCTGAGATCCCAGGATGTGTATTTCTGCGCGAGTTTTTTCTCGGCTTCAGCCGCTGCTTCACCGAGGTACAGCTGCTTGAGTTCGCCGCCGTGTGCTTCCTTGAAGGCTCCCATGGTCGCTTATTCCTTTGAGTAAGGTGGTTATGTTGCTGTCCGGGTCTGGAAAAAAGATCGGCGCACATTGAGTGCGCCGATCGGTATCTGTGCGGGGCATGCCCGCTGTTTCGCCGGGTTCTAGAACGGTATGTCGTCATCGAACTCCGGTGAATCTGCTGTTGCAGCCTGCGCCTTGGCCTGCGGCTTTCTGGCCGGACGCGAACCGGACGCAGCGCCACCAAAACTGTCGCCCTCGTCCTGGGATCCGCCGCCCATGCTGCTGCCAGGGCCGCCGCGGCCACCGAGCATCTGCATCTGGTCAGCGATGATCTCGGTGCTGTAGTGGTCTTTCTGCTCCTTGTCCTGCCACTTGCGTGTGCGCAGGCGGCCTTCGATGTAAACCTGCGAGCCCTTTTTCAGGTACTCCGCCGAGATCTCGGCCAGTTTGCCGAACAGGGCCACGCTGTGCCACTCGGTGCGCTCCTGCTGCTCGCCGGTTTCGCGGTCCTTGAAGCTCTCGGTGGTGGCAATCCGGAGATTGGTTACCGCCGAACCACTGGGCATGTAGCGGGTCTCCGGATCCTTGCCGAGGTTACCTATCAGGATCACCTTGTTGATGCCACGTGCCATATCGATTCCAGCTGTTGGTTGCTCGGAGGGGCTGATACGGACCGGCAGGCCGGTATCCGTCAGTGATAGCCATTGTAAGCAGGACCACCCCAAAAGCCATCGGGATTTCTGGTCATATCCTTATGCAATGCAGGGGAGCCACACCCAAAACCCCAGCCGGCACGCCGGGCACGGGTTTTGGCCGCGCTGGCTGTGCCCCGTATAGTTGGCTGTTGACCAACGGCCGGCCCTGCCCCACAAGCACATGCAATACATCAGCATCCGCGGCGCGCGGACCCACAACCTCCAGAACCTGGACCTGGACCTGCCCCGCGACCGGCTGATCGTGATCACCGGCCTGTCCGGCTCCGGCAAGTCCTCGCTGGCTTTCGACACGATCTATGCCGAGGGCCAGCGTCGCTACGTGGAATCGCTGTCGGCCTATGCCCGGCAGTTCCTGTCGATGATGGACAAGCCCGACGTGGACCACATCGAGGGCCTGTCACCGGCCATTTCGATCGAGCAGAAGACCGCCTCGCACAACCCCCGCTCGACGGTCGGGACGGTTACCGAGATCTATGACTACCTGCGCCTGCTGTACGCGCGTGCCGGCACCCCGCGCTGCCCGACCCACGGCCGCGACCTGCTGGCCCAGACCGTCAGCCAGATGGTCGACCAGGCGCTCGCATTGCCGGAAGGCACGCGCCTGATGCTGCTCGCCCCGGTGGTGCAGGCGCGCAAGGGCGAACACATGCAGCTGCTGGCGGAGCTGCGCACCCAGGGCTATGTACGCGCACGGATCGATGGTGCGATCTGCGAACTCGACGACCCGCCCAAGCTCGACCTGCGCCGCAAGCACACCATCGAAGTCGTCGTCGACCGATTCAAGGTGCGCGAGGACGTCAAGCAGCGGCTCGCCGAGTCCTTCGAGACCGCGCTGAAGCTGGCCGATGGGGTGGTACGCGTGGCGCCGATGGATGCGGACAGCCCGGAGGCGCCGGCCGAGATGCTGTTCTCCGACCGCTTCGCCTGCCCGGTCTGCAGCTTCAGCATTGCCGAACTCGAGCCACGCCTGTTCTCCTTCAACAACCCGGCCGGTGCCTGCGCGAGCTGTGACGGTCTGGGCGTGAAGC
>JAUPLK010000197.1 GCA_030836925.1 Pseudomonadota bacterium | reverse complement strand
GCGTGCACCGATCTCGATCATGCGCCGGCGGAACACCACCGGCCCGGTCGGGTCGGCCCGCGAGGCAAGCAGATCCAGCGCGGACTGGCTGAGGAATGGGCTGTCCAGATCCACGCTGACGCTGGTCGCCGGGGTGGGTGCGAGTTGCACCTCGCTGCGGCTGTCCACATAAAGGAGCTCTGCATAGGCCTCTGCGTGATCATTGATCTCGAACTTGCCTAAGCCGCCGAGCTGGAAGCGTTTTTGTGGCGTCAGCAGGAAGTTGTCCGGTGCGAAGTTGTAGCGGTCGCCGAGACCGTCACTGGTCTCTGGCAATAGATTGATGAAGCCGCGTACCGTGCCATCCGGATTGAACGCATAGTTGGCGGTCGTGCCGCCATCGCCATCATCGGTTTCCGGATAGGGATTGTCCGATATGCTGTCCAGCCGACCGGCAATACCGGTTGACGATCCACCCTGTGCATCGATCCGCGTGTAGCTGCGATCCGCCTGCAGGATCGACTCCCGGTCGTAATAGCTCGCATAGACGGTGGTATTGCCACGGCCCTCGGCGAAGTTCCCACCGAGCACCATGTCCACCTGGTATTCGTTGCCGTCGCCTTCATCCGAGAAGCCGTTCTGGTAGCCGATGTCGAGGCCCTCGAAGTCTTCCTTGAGGATGAAGTTGACGACCCCGGCCAGGGCGTCCGAGCCATATACGGCCGATGCACCGCCGGTCACCACTTCGACGCGCTCGATCAGTCGTGTCGGCACGTTGTTGAGGTCGACGGTCCCGTCATTGACGGAAGGATTCAGCCGCCGGCCATTGATGAGTACCAGCGTCCTGGTCGACCCGAGTCCGCGCAGATCGACGGTTGCCGTGCCATCGCCCGGGTTGTTCGAGGTTGCTGAAAAGCCTGGCACGACCTGCGGCAGGGTATTGAGCAGCTGCTCGATATTCGTCCGGCCGGTGGACTGGATGACATCCGAAGTCAGCGTCGCTATGGGACTGGTTGCCGTGAAATCGTCGAGACGGATGCGTGAGCCGGTGACGATGATTTCTTCTTCTGCATGGCCGGTGCTGATGGTCAGGCTGGCAACAGACAAGATGAGAAAAATGCTGCGACGGATCGCGGGAAGATTCAGACCGTTCATTCGGATCCCCTGGGTTGATCAATTTCTCTGGCGGATATCGATGATTCCTGCAGGCATGCCCCGGTCGATGATGCTAGCAGTTGTTTCAAGGTAATTCGCATCCGGGTGTGCTGCCGTTCGCCCGGTTGGCTGACAGCGCCGGTTCACCGACCGGGTTCACGATCACCACCTGGGCCGACTCCCCGGCACCCATGGCGCAGAAAGTGAATTCACCGGAACGTTGCTGACTGTTTGCGGCGATAACCCGGCCTGAAGGCTCATAGCTGAAGGCGCGAGCAAAGGCTTCGGAGCGGATGATGAAGCCCGGAACTGGCGGCGAGACGCCCAGTATCAGTTCCTCGGCATCCAGAACCTGGTTGTGGTTGTTGTCAACGAAGCGGATCCAGCCGGACTCCCATGTGCCCGCGGTGCAGCTCTGGAGATTTTTGCTCGGGCAGACTGTCACCGGTGTGTTGCGCGTGATCGCTTCGCTGCGAGCCATGTGCATGGTCGCAACCAGCTGGTTGACGGCGGTCGCCTGCGCATTGTCGCGCGCCAGGCTTTCCAGTCCGGGTATGGCGAGTGACAGGCTGATGCCGAGTACCGCGAGGGTGGTCAGGGTTTCCCCCAGCGTGAAGCCACGCTGGCGGGTGCCAGACTGTTGCATGACGGTGATCCACCCTGCGCCAATAACTGTCGCGAGGATAGGAAGTCAGGCGGGGCGTGACGTTGAAGCGGGTCACGTCCCGGTCAGGCAATTGTCAAATTGGGTCGGGTTTTCTTGTGGTGAATTAGCAACATTTGCCGCCGTTGTTGTGGTTTTTCCTGTTGTTAAGTTAATCTGGACACGGACCAAAGGCTGGATCCCGTGTTTTTTTCCAAACCAGAGAGGTGACTGTGATGCAAAGCAAGAAAGTGCTCACTTCAACCCTATGCACCACGGCATTGTTGCTGGGGGCACAGGGCATACAGGCTGCCGAGGATGTCGGTCGCGTCTATGTGAAAGCGCTTGGTACGTATATCGATGCTGACAGTGAACGTCTGGTCGATGATGAGTTGGCAGGCGGAACGGTCGGCTTCGGTTATTCCCTCAGCGAGCACTTCAATGTCGAGTTCGACATGCAGAAGCTCAATCTGGATGGTGATCCTTCCGGCAATCCCGATCAGGACCAGACGGCAGTCAACCTCAACCTGATGAACGTCTACAACCGCAGTGGCCTGTTTGCCCCTTACCTGCTCGCTGGTGTGGGTGTCGTCAACACCGATATAGACGACGGCAGCCAGGACGGTGACGATCTGCAGTTGCAGGGTGGCGCCGGTGTGCTGACCCGCCTGTGGGGTGACCGCCTCTCGCTGCGTACCGAAGTCCTGTATCGCTGGCAGGATGCCTCCGACAGCCTGAGCGATGTGCTGGTGAACGCCGGCTTCAGCATCGCGGTGGGCAGCAAGCCCGTGGCGGCTGCTCCGGTGGTTGCTGCTGCTCCGGTAGTCGCGGCTGCCGCACCGCCCCCGCCGCCCCCGCCGCCGGCAGACAGCGACGGTGATGGCGTGGTCGATGGCAGTGACCAGTGTCCCGATACGCCGAAGGGCGAGCGCGTCGGTCCGCAGGGCTGCTCCTGCGACGTCACGCGTCAGCTCCAGTTCAAGTTCGATTCCGCCGAGTTGACCGATGGCGACAAGGTGATCCTGGATGAGGTTGCCGAGACTCTGACACGCCTGAAGTTCGTCTCGGGCACGGTGGTCGGCCACACCGACAGCACTGGTCCGGATGCCCACAACCAGCGGCTGTCGGAGCGCCGTGCGCAGACCGTCGCCAGCTACCTGGAAGGCAAGGGCATTGCCAGTGGCCGGTTGCTGGTCAAGGGCATGGGCGAGAGCGAGCCGATTGCCGACAATGCAACCCGGGAAGGTCGCGCCCTGAACCGCCGCGTGGTTCTGAAGCGCACGGACTGCGACGCGCCGAACTGATCGGTACGCAGTCTGCCTGACTGAAGACGACCAGAGCCCCGGTCGCTGCAAAGCGGCCGGGGCTTTCTTGTTCACATAACCCGGGTTCCTTTGCGACCTGTACTCGTTTGGTGCAGTATCAAAACAGAATTTGGCCGTGCTACGAGGGATCTGACATGCGCTCTTCAGGCTTGAAAATTGCTGCGGGCTTTGCCCTCGCGCTCACCCTGGCGGGCTGCGGCGGTGGCGGCGGCGGTTCGACGGCGGCAGCACCGAGCGAAGCAAATGCCACCGTGGGTGTACTCATCACTGATGCGCCGGTCGGCCAGTGGGACGAGGCGATCGCCACGATCACCTCGGTCACGCTCATCGGTGATGCCGGCCAGGTCGAGCTGTTCAGCGGCTCCCAGACGCTGGATCTGCTGGAGCTCGCCGATTTCTCCGAGCTCTTCGCGGTGTCCGACGCTGTACCCCCGGGCCGCTACAGCAAGATCCGCCTGCAGCTGTCGGACCTCGTCCTCAACGACATCAACCCCGATACCGGCAACGTCATCGACAGTGAGCGGCCGCAACTGGTTGGCAACGGCAAGATCGACCTGAATCCGCGCAATGCATTCGTCCTGGCTGGCGGCGACGTCATCTTCATCGAGCTCGACTTCGATATGGCAAAGTCGCTCAAGATCACCGAGACGGGTAACGGCAAACTGATCATCCGTCCCGTGGTGTTCGTGGACATTCGCACCGAGCGCCCGCAGGGCCGGTTGTCACGGGTCCATGGCGAGATCACCGAGGTCGACCCGCTCACCGGCGATTTCCGCCTGTGCCAGACGCTGTACATCGCCGACCGGGACGATGACGACGATGATGATGATGACAACGACGGACGTCGTTGTCTGACGGTCAGCAGCGACGACGACACCGGTATCTTCGGTGAGGATGGCTTGCCCCAGGCGTTCGACGGTCTCGCAGTGGGCGAAATGGCCACGGTCATCGGTCGCCTGCGTGCGCTTGACGATGACGAGATGGATGAGGATTCCGACGACGACCGG
>JAUPLK010000196.1 GCA_030836925.1 Pseudomonadota bacterium | reverse complement strand
TTCCGCTTCGACAATCCAAACGCGCCGGCTGACTGAAATCGCCGGCAAATCTCAGAGCAGGTCGTCGACCACCATCACGGCCGGAGGCTTGCCATCGCTCGATACCGAGCGGGCCGTATCCACGAGCACGACGGTGAAGACACTCCCGCTGGCCGCATTGAAATCCGCACTGGCCAGCACGGTCTTGGTGCCGGCAGTGGTGAAGCTCACCGTATAAAGCCCCGGCTCAAAGCTGAAGTGTCCCGTCGAGCTGCCCGCTACAAGGCCGCCCAGGCTGGCGTTTTCATTCGTGATGTCCGTGCCCTGCAGCTCGATGTAAACGTCCACGGAATTGCCGGCCGGCGCAGCATCGACAATCCGCAGCTTGGTGGTTCTTGCAAACGGTCGTACGTCATCGCTGAGTACGGTCAGATTCTTCGCGACAACCGTGTCGCCTGAGGGCACCGGCACCAGGCCGAGCGCCAGCAGCGAGTTGCGCCGGCCCTGCACCAGCGACAGATTGGCACCGAACAGGATGGTCGCCGGCACACCGGTCGCAGCCACCTTGAACGAATAGGCGTTTGCGGAATTCAGCAACAGGTAGCCGGCCGGCGGCGGGACACTGAAGTCGAGGCTCGCGTAACCGTGCGCGGCGGGATAGCCCAGCCCCGTCACCAGGGTCGTGACTTCGGGCGCCGGTGCCACACACTGCACGTCGCTGGAGGCCAGCGTGGGATCGTAGATGCAGGGCGAAGCCAGCGGCGGATCCGGCGGCACCGTATCCTTGCGCAGGGCGCGTTCGGCCGTGGCGGTCAACGCGGGCAGGTCCGGCGACACGTTGTAAACCCGCACATCGGCCGGCGTCGTGACATCCAGGATCTCACCGCCAAAGGTGCCGTCATTGGTCACCAGTGATATCGGTGCCGTACCGGTCCCCGTGTTGGGAACCACGACGAACAGCAGGCTGACCGACGCGCGCAGCGTCTCCGGCCCGGAATCCAGCAGGATCGTTGCCTTGTCACCGGCCGGCGTGACACGGATGCGCCAGCTTTCAGCATCGCCGGAGAGGAAATCCTGTTGCGCGGATATCTCCCGGAATCCGGCCAGCGTAAACGCTGGCGTGGCCGCATCCAGGCTGTCGGTCGGGGCCGTCAGGTACACATCGATGGCGGCCGTATCCGGTACCGCGTGCACGAACTGCAGGCGCGTCGTTCCGGCTGGAACCACCGCGATCGCGTTATCGATATTCAGCATCTGCAGCGTCGAGCTGCCATTCTCACCCAGCTTGCCGACCGCAATCGTGGTGTATTCGCGCCCGGCCAGCAGCGACCTGGACTCCTCAATGAGGACGTCATCACCCGGCAGGACCACCTCCAGGCCCATCGCCCGGGGCGCCGGTGTCAGATAGGTGTATCGCGTACCGGATTTGTAGTCGAGCGGGAAAAAGAGCACGTTGTCGACCAGAAAATTGATCGGTGGCGCATCGGGCGACGCATTGATGACGCGCAGGCGCAGTTCATTGTCGAGACTGCCGCTACCGCCGCCACAGGCCGCCACCCAGGCTGCCATGCAGGCCAGCACGGCAGTCAGTTTTACGGCCCTGAAAATGCGCTTCATCAGACTACACCCAATCCGGATCGGCGCTCACCTTAGCCGGTTCCTTCAGTTCAAGCCAGTCAGTCGGAAGCCGGCGGAAATTCCAGCCTCACCTCACCATTGAGCGCGGCCAGCAGGGCCGGATCACGGTCATAGACATCGGGCAGAAACCTGAGGCGGCCGGCAGCATCCAGCTCGGCCGTCCAGTACAGCATCAGCACCGGCCACGGCCGGGGCAGGCTCACCCTCTGCGTTTTGCCGGTATCGATGGCGGCCTGCAGGCTCTGGCGATTCCAGCGGGCCGGGTCAGCCAGCAGGATTTCGGCCAGTGACAGCGGATCCTCGATCCGCACGCATCCCGAACTGAGCAGACGCCGGGTACGCTCGAACAGCTCACGGGCCGGTGTGTCGTGCAGGAACACGGCATGTGGATTCGGGAACATGAACTTGATCCGGCCGAGCGAGTTTTTCGGCCCGGGTGCCTGGCGGAAGGTCCAGGGCGGCCGATCACCCACGCGCTGCCAGTCAATCGTGCGCGGATCCACCACCCGCCCGCGTGCATCGATGACACTGAGCTGGTGCTCGGCCAGGTAGCCCGGATCGCGGCGCAGGCGCGGCAACACGTCCTCGCGCAGGATCGTCGGCGGCACGGTCCAGGTCGGATTCAGCTCCAGCCAGGTCATCGCCCCGCGGAAGACCGGTGTCTGGCGGTTGACGCGCCCGACCACCGCACGCCGCGCCCAGAAACGCTCGCCGTTACGCACCGCGTAGACCTCGGAACCGGCGATGTTGACCACGATGACCTCGCCAGCGGTGTCGTCGGCCACCCAGCGCGCGCGCTCGAGCGAGAGGCGCAGCTGATCGATGCGCGTCTCGACCGGGACATTCATTGCGGCGAACGTGGCAGCGCCGGCAACACCATCTGCAGCCAGCGCATGCCGTTTCTGAAACGTGCGTACGCCCTCCGCAAGCGCGGCATCGAACTGCGCATCAGCGGTATCGGCTGCGGGCGGCAGATCGCCAACGATGAGCAGATGCCGGCGCAGGGTCGGCACCCGCGCATCGCGATCGCCCTCGCGCAGGACCGGGCCAGGCCGAATCATCGGCCAGCCACCGGTATCGGCAATATGGCGATAGTTCACCAGGGCCTTCTGCAGATCACGGTAGAGCGGCGACCGCCCGATCCAGCTGTCGACGTATGCCTGCAGCGAGGGGGCCGCAATCACCTCCTGCAAGGTCGACAGCGGCTCACGACCCGGACGGAACTGGCGGCTGAAGTTCCAGGTGGGCTCCATGCGGGCCGGATTGACCTTGCCGAAGCGCTGGTGATAGCCAAAGCGGACCAGGCTTTCGGTCAGCAGCAGCTCCAGTGCCGCGCCCGTCGCAGGATCACTGTCCAGCTGGTATTGCTCGCGCAATTTGCGGAGCTGCGGCAGATGGTAGTCGTCTGGATCCAGGCCATGACTCTCGGCAGTGGCCAGCAGCTCGAAGAGTTCCCCGATACGCGCACCGCTGGTCCAGACAGGTACGTAATCGCGCGCTGCATAGAAGTCCACCAGCAGCGATGCCGAGGCGATGGCGAGTCCCTGCACATAGATCCCGCCGGCTTCACGCAGTCGCAGCACCTGCGACTGCAGTTCGGCCGCTACGGCAGCAGGCGGCGCGTCGGCCTGCGACACCGGCAGCCAAAGGAGCATTGCGGCAACGGCGAGGGCGCGCCGGCACTGACGTGACCAGCTTGGCAATTTGCGCATCCAGCCAGGGAAATCGGCGCGGCGACTGCGGTTCGGACTTGCCCCGAGGCTACCGCGTCTGGAACAATCGTCCGCTTGAGGCCGACCCTCCGACGGAGCAAAAGAATGGCGGGACCCACAACCAGCAGACGGCAATTCCTGGCCTTTGGTGTCCTTTCCGCCCCAGTTCTGATGTGGCCCGGGCTGCTGCATGCGACTGCCGCGCCCCGGCGCCTGGCCTTTCATCACACCCACACCGGCGAAGCACTGGATGTCGAATACAGCGAAGCCGGCCGGTACATTCCGGACGCGCTGCTGACCATCAACCATCTGCTGCGCGATTTCCGCAGCGGTCAGGTGCACCCCATCGATCCGGCGCTGCTCGACGTCCTGCATGCTCTCCGGCAGCAGGTCGGCGGTCGGGCGCCGTTTGAAATCATTTCCGCCTTCCGCTCGCCGGAGACCAACGCGATGCTGGCCGGCCACAGCAGCGGCGTCGCCACCAAGAGCCTGCATCTGTCCGGTCGCGCCATCGATATCCGCTTGCCGGGCATTGCGACCGCTGAGCTGCGTGATGCAGGCATGCGCCTGCGTGCCGGCGGTGTCGGCTACTACCGGGAGTCTGACTTCATTCATGTCGATACGGGCCGCGTCCGCTACTGGTAACCGGTCGGCCCCGGCGCTCAGCGCGCATTCTCCTCTTCGCACTGACGGATCTGCGCACGCAGCCTGAGCGCCTCTTGTGCGTCTGGCGCGAGGCCCAGCTCGCCGCGTTCCCAGGCCGTTGCCAGCCGCTCGAGCGCCAGGCGATGGCG
>JAUPLK010000195.1 GCA_030836925.1 Pseudomonadota bacterium | reverse complement strand
AAAAGGATTCGAGGTAAACAGTACGAAGGCGATGAGGCCCGAGTTTACCGCGCCCATCACGCCGAGAATCCGCGCCCGGATATCCTGCGGCAGGCGGCCTGAAAGCGCAGCCACGGCAATCGCCCATATCGACAGCACCAGGGACCAGAGCAACAGCGAGCCTTCGTGACCGCCCCAGACAGCGGCGACTTTGTAGACTTCAGGCAGTCGGGAGTTCGAGTTGCTGGCGACATACAGCAAGGAGAAGTCGTCGTGCAGAAAGGCCGAGGCGAGCGCGATGAATGCGCCGGCAATGAAGACGAACTGGCCCGCGGTAGCCGGTGTGCCAACCGCCATCCAGCTTGTCCTGCCGGTGTGGGCCCCGACCAGGGTGAAAACCGCCTGGCATGCAGCCAGGCACAGGGCAAGCACCAGGCAGATTTGGCCAATCTCCGGAATCATGATGAACTCCGCGACCGGTTCAGTTCAGTGCCGCGTCGGTGGACGGCGGGGGTACCGGTGTCGCTTGCCCGTCAGTGGCCATCGTCGCAGCCACTTCGGGTGGCATGTAGTTCTCGTCGTGCTTGGCCAGAACCTCTTCAGCCCGGAAGATGCCGTTGGCGTCGACCTGCCCCATGGCGATGACCCCCTGCCCTTCCTTGAACAGATCGGGCAGCACGCCGGAGTATGCGACTGTCATGGTCTTTTCGTTGTCGCTGACATCAAAGCGAAGCTCGAGATCGCCCGGTTCACGGCGCACGCTGCCTTTTTGCACCATGCCGCCGAGTCTGATTTTCTTCCCGTCCGGGGCCTCCCCGGCGATCGCCTGGGTGGGTGTGTAGAAATACAGGAGATTTTCCTGGAAAGCGCGCAGCGCGAGTCCCACGGCGACTGCGACACCCGCCACGAACAGCCCGACCAGTACCATTCTCTGTCTGCGCGGAGTCATGTGTTCACCCTTTTGCCCGACTGTCTGACCAGCCGGAGCTGCAGACGTTCCCTGGTTTGACGCAATTGGCGGCGTGCCGCCAGCAGATTGACCATGAGCACGATGGCGGTGATGCCAAATGCCGGCCATACGTAATTGGCGTAACCACCCATGGCAAAGAACTCGCTCATCAGCCTGCCTCCATCGGGCTGGCGCCGCGCAGCACGTCCTGTGCCCAGCGTGAGTGGAACTCGCGCTCGAGCACCTCGCCGCGCACCCGCATGGCCAGCACGCCCAGGAAGAACAGCGTGAAACCCAGGATCATGACCAGCAGTGGCCAGAGCATGTCGAAGGCGATTGATGGTGCATCGATTTTCGAGATCGACGGCCCCTGGTGCAGTCCGGCCCACCACAACACCGAGAAGTGGATGATCGGGACATTGACCACACCTGCCAGTGCGAGCACTGCGCTGGCACGGTCTGACTGATTCAGATCATTGAAAGCGCTGCGCAGGCTCATGTAACCGAAGTAAAGAAACAGCAGGATCAGCTCCGATGTCAGGCGTGGTTCCCACTGCCAGTAGGTGCCCCACATCGGCTTGCCCCACAGCATGCCGGTGACCAGTGCTGCCGCGGTAAAGGTGGCGCCGATGGGCGCACAGCTGGCGGCCACTGCATGCGCGAGTTTGATGCGCCAGATCAGACCGATCCCCGCCGCAACCGCCATGGTGACGTAAACCATCATCGACAGATAGGACGATGGCACGTGGACGTAAATGATGCGGTATCCATCCCCCTGCTGGTAGTCAGCCGGCGCCTGCACCAGCCCGCCCCAGCTGCCGATGACGATCAGCAGCAATGCCGGCCAGAGCAGCCATGGCACGAGGCTGCCCGCCATGCGATAGAAATGCGGCGGTGAGGCGAGCTGAAAAAACCATGTCCACATATAGTCAGTTGCTCCGTACTCAGTCGGCGCTGATGCGAATGGCCATGGCTGCCGCCGGAGGGGCAAGACTCAGGGCCAGCGCCAGCAGCGCCCCCAGCAGGTAGAGAGGCCCGGTCGGATCATCTCCGCTCAGGGCGATGTCAGTGGCGCGTGCGCCCAGCATCAGCACCGGCAACATCAATGGGCCGACCATCAGTGCCAGCAGCACACCCGACTGACGCAGCCCGGCAGTCAGTGCCGCACCGATCGAGCCCAGCAAGCTGAGCGTTGGTGTGCCGATCAGCAATGACAGCAGCAGGATGCCGATTGCATCGGCCGGCAAATGGTAGGTGATGGCAAGCAGGGGCGCCACGACCACCACCGGCAGGCCGGTCACCAGCCAGTGGGCCAGCGTCTTCGCGAGTATAACGAGGCCCAGTGGATAGGGCAGCGTCAACAGCTGTTCCATGGTGCCGTCCTCGATGTCGGCACGGAACAGCTGGTTCAGTGACAGCAATGCGGCAAGCAATGCCGCAATCCACAACACGCCAGGCGCCAGCGCGCGCAGGAATTCAGCGCGCGGGTTGAGGGCCAGCGGAAAAAGCGCCACGACCAGCACGAAAAAAATCACCGGATTGCAGATATCCGACCAGCGTCGCATGGCAACCAGCAGATCACGCTGGAGCACGACCCAGAAAAGATTGCCCAGCCCCAAATTCAAGCTGCCTCCCCCATTTGCAGCACCGTAACCGGTGCCGCACCGAGATCGATGGATTGATGGGCGACGATGACCGCCGTACCGGAACCGGCCAGATGCTCCTGAAGCATCCGCTCCAGAAACTGGCGGCCTGCTGAATCCAGATTGGTCTGCGGTTCATCGAGCAACCAGAGTTGCGCGCCAGACATGAAAACTCGGGCGAGTGCTGCGCGGCGTTTCTGCCCCGCGGAAAGGACCCGCGTAGGCAGATCGGCGCAGGCGGCGAGTCCGCTGGCAACCAGCAGTTCACCGATCTGCCTGATCGGGTAGCCGGAAAGCCTGGCGAAGAACCGCAGGTTCTCCATTGTGGTCAGCTCGGGCTTCAGCGCGGTTGCGTGGCCGCAGTAGGTCATGAGGTGTCGGCCAGAGTTGTCGCAGCCGATGACCGGTGTGCCATTCCACTTTACCTCCCCCTCTTCGGCGAGGGTGAGCCCGGCGATCACGCGCAGCAGGGTGGTTTTGCCGGAGCCGTTCGGACCCCGGATCAGCAACGCATTGCCCGGTGCCGCGGAAAACGACAGCGCGTCGAACAGACAGTTCGCACCGCGCCACAGCGTCAAGCCTGTCCCTGTGAGCAAATCCACCTCCCTGAACCCGCCGCCCCGGCGGCGCGCCATCCTGCACCAGGATCTACTTTTGAAACAAGTTATTGAATGGAATCATTCACATCGGTTCGTGGATTCCACAGAGCTGGCCATCAGTTGGCGAGCCCCGAAATCTTCAGGCTTTACATAACGGAGCACCCTGACTAGACTGATCCCAAACAATAAAAAGGCTCCACAGCCATTGTCTGCACTGATCAAACCGGGTGAACTCAAGCCTGTCGCTCAGGAAGCACCGCTGCGCCTCGCGGCGCTTACTGCGGCCTCCGCCTATCTGCACCGTTGCCTGCGTGGGCATCGTCCGTACGCCGTGCTTGTCGGCAGCATGCAAAGCCCACTCGCTACCCTCCTCGACCGTTTTGCTGAGGAATGTCACAAGCGGGAAGATCTGCACCTGGTGCGGATTGATGCCCCGGGCGACAGCATCCGTGAGTTCCTTTCGCGGACGCTGATGCAACTGGGTTTCGAGATCCAGTCGGCAGAAATCGATGACCTCCATAATCTGCTCGTCGTCTTTCTGCGCCATGAGGGGGCGCGCGGGCGTCGGACAGTTTTCCTGATCGAGCACACCGACCGATGCGGCCCTCGTGTGCTCGAGTTCCTTGAGGTGCTGGCGCGGGTACGGGTGACCGCCATACCGGCCGCCACCTTCGTTCTGGCGGGCACCCAGGTCCTCGGCCGCATCCTCGATTCCCCGGGCATGGCGCGGCTCAGGCAGTTTACGCGTGAGCGTTTCGATCTCGATGTTGCCGTCGTGCGGGTTACCGATCCCGCTCTCAGTGTCGTCCGCAATCCGTCCCCGGCCATGCCCCCTCCTTTGCCGCCTGAGCCCGTCCGCTCCCGTAGCCTGGTCGTGATGCTTGATGGCGTCGTCGTCGAGCGTCGGCCGCTGGCATGCGGTCGCCTGTTGATTGGTCGCAGCCGGCACAACGACATCTGTCTCCAGAGCCGCTTCG
>JAUPLK010000194.1 GCA_030836925.1 Pseudomonadota bacterium | reverse complement strand
CCTGGTCACCGCCATCAACGGCATCTCGCACAATTTCTACTGGATCGCCAAGCCGACAGGCATCATCGCGGTCGGCAGCGTGTTCTCCACCCTCCAGGTGTTGCCACTGCTGCTGCTCACGCTGGACGCCTGGCAGATGCGCCAGGAGAGCGGCCGGGCCCAGGAACTGCGCGTTCAGGGCAAGCAGATGCACGTGATGGAAGCCGTCTGGCTGTTCATCCTGGGCGTCAACTTCTGGAACATCTTCGGCGCCGGCGTATTCGGCTCGTTGATCACCCTGCCGATCGTCAACTACTACGAGCATGCGACCTACATGACGCTCAACCATGCTCACGCTGCAATGTTCGGTGTGAAGGGCAACGTGGCCCTGGCCGGTATGCTGTTCTGCTGCCAGCACCTCTTCCAGAAATCTGCCTGGAATGAAAAGCTGGTGCGTACGGCCTTCTGGTCCCTGAACATCGGCGTTGCCCTGATGATGTTCCTCGACATGTTCCCGGTCGGTCTGTACCAGATCTGGATCGTGCTGACGGAAGGTTACTGGGCTGCCCGTACCACGGACGTGATCATGGGTCCGGTCTTCGAAACCCTGACCTACCTCCGGTCGATCGGTGGTGCGGTGTTCGTGTTCGGCGGCCTGCTGCCCCTCATGTACTTCGTGCTCTCACGCGGTAGCCGCATGAATGCGGAAACCGACACCGAGACGGATGAGTGGAAGGCCTACCAGGCGGAGTACGGCACCGAGTTTGGCCGCGAGTGGTCGAACGAAGCAGAGCCCAAGATCCGCAACTGAGGCTGATACTTAAATAGCCTATCCGGCCGGGCCCCGGTCGGTCAGTCAACGAAAAGTTGGCTGACTGGCCGGGGCCCGGTCTTTTGGGGGATGAGGCGTTGACGCTCGCACCGCCATGCGCCGCGACGTCGGCGATCTGGAACCAGATCAGGAAAAATCGTCCTCAGGGCAGCGATGAATCAGCCCGCCCGGCCAAGTGCTTCTCCGCAGCCGTGGCGAGCTGCGTATCAAAAGTCGCCAGCGGCGCTTCCAGTTGTTCAGCCAGCCACAGGTACGCAGCGTCGTATGCCGTGAGCTGGTAGCGCTGGGCGAGGACAAGAACGGGACCTACCTCGACGGCGTGTCGCTGCAGGTCGAGTGCCGCATAAGCATCGAGGCAGGCGAGTACAGCGCTCTCGGCCAGCCGTTCGCGACGCAGTTTCTTTACGGCTACGTTGGCAATCTCGTAGTCCACCAGCTGAGGTGCGCACAATGCGCGGGCCTGCAGCAGTGCTGCAGCCTGCTGTTGCTCGGCTTCGCCGAACAATGCGGCGGCCAGTACCGTCGCGTCTACCACGAGGCGAGGGCGACGGTCGTAGGCGGATGCCGGCTCTGCCACCCGGAGGCTGACGGGAACGGGCGACCGGACGCCTGCGTTCGTCACTGCTCAGCGACCGTCCCGCATGGCCCGGATGAAAGCCACCGAGCTTGCGGTTCCCTGGGGAAACAACTTGCGCGTTTGCGCAACCACCTCATCTATGGAGATGTGGCCGCCGGGCGTGGCTCTGGAGAAGGGCTGGGGACTGTGCTCACCCGCGGCTGATTCGAGGATGCTGAGCAGTTCGCGCTGCAAGGACCGGTGATTGCGCTCGGCGCGGGTCCGCAGGCGCTCAGCCAGTGCGTCGGGTACATTTTTTACGGACAGGTTGACGGGCATGACAGGGCGCTCCGTGGCGGATGGCTCCATAATGGAGCCAGTGGTTCCATTCTGGAGCCACTAACGCCGCCCCGTCAAGCGCGAAAACCGGGCGCTGCTGGTCCAGCAGCGCCCGGCTTCCGGGGGGGGCTTACTGGCGGGTGAAGTCGATGACGATCGCGCCGGGTTCGCGCTGCATGTATTCGATGCGCAGTGCATCGCCGTAGCGGTCGCGTGCCTGGGCCAGGAGCGGGATCGGATCATGGTCATTGCAGAAACGCATGGTCTCGCCGGGCATCAGGGCGTCGAGCGCGCCGAAGATGGCCGCATGACGGAAGCGCTTGGCAACGCCGCGCGCATCGAAGGGATAGATCATGTCGTCTGACAGGTGCTGGTGGTTCATCGGTATCTCCAGGGAAAAATTTCGGGGCTTCTATAACATGCATATAGAATGCCTCTTATGATACTGGCCACGGTAGAAATTGAAATACCGGTGCCGCCCGGGATACGTCCTCTTTCAGTGCCGCGGCCGCCAGCGGCGCAGCAGCAGTGAATTGCAGACCACGCTGACGCTGCTCATGGCCATGGCGGCACCGGCCAGGGCCGGGCTCAGGTAGCCGAGCGCCGCTGCGGGAATGCCGACCAGGTTGTAGATGAAGGCCCAGAACAGGTTCTGGCGGATCTTGCCGAAGGTGGCGCGGCTGATGTCGATCGCGGCCGCCACCAGCCGGGGATCGGGTCGCATCAGGGTGATCCCGGCGGTTTCCATCGCGATATCGGTGCCGGTGCCCATGGCGATGCCGACGTCGGCGACCGCCAGCGCCGGCGCATCGTTGATGCCGTCACCGATCATGCCGACGACTCGACCCGCAGCGTGCAGTGCCTTGATGGCCGCGGCCTTGCCCTCAGGTTGCACACCACCGCGCGCTTCGTCCACACCGGCCTGCTGCCCGATGGCGGCGGCGACCGCTTCCGCATCGCCTGACAACATCAGTGTGCGGATGCCCATGCCGCGCAAGCTCGCGATGGCGGTGATGGCTTCCGGCCGCAAGGGATCGGCAATGGCAAGTATGCCGATCACGCCGCGGCGATCGGCGACATACACGGCGGTTTTCGCCTGCTGCTCATAGTCTGCGGCGATACCTGCAGCGCTGTCGCCATCGATCTGCTGCCCGGCCAGCAATTGCCGGTTGCCGAGCAGGATTTCCCGTCCGTCGACCGTGCCGGTCACGCCGCTGCCGGTATGGCTGCGAAACTCCGCAACCGCGCGACTCTTCAGTCCCCGCGCGCCGGCGTGCTCGATGATCGCGCGGGCGAGTGGGTGCTCACTGCCCTGTTGTACCGATGCTGCCAGTTGCAGCATGTCGTCTTCATCGCCACGGAGCACGTGGATCCCGACTACCGCCGGTCGGCCGGCGGTCAGTGTGCCGGTCTTGTCGAAGACGACTGTATCGATCCGGTGGGCGCGTTCCAGTGCCTCGACATCCTTGATCAGGATGCCGGCGCGGGCGCCGGCACCGGTACCGGTCATGATCGCGGTCGGCGTCGCGAGACCCAGGGCGCACGGACAGGCGATCACCAGTACCGCCACGGCCGAGACCAGTGAGTGCTCGAAATTGCCGGTGCTCAGGAACCAGGCGATGAAGGTGAGGCAGGCCAGCAGCACCACCACCGGCACGAAGATCGCACTGATCCGGTCGACCAGCCGCTGCACGGGCGCCTTGCCACTCTGCGCGTTTTCGACCAGGCGGATGATCTTCGCCAGCGTCGAGTCGGCACCGACCGCGGTTGCCCGTATCTGCAGCAGGCCGGTGCCATTGATCGAGCCGCCGGTTACCCGGCTGCCACCCTGCTTGTCGACCGGCAGGCTTTCGCCGCTGATCAACGACTCGTCGACTTCGCTGCGTCCGGTGTGTACCAGCCCATCGACTGGAATCCGCTCGCCGGGACGGACGATGATCCGGTCGCCGCTGCGTACATCGTTGATGGGAATTTCCCGTTCGTCACCATTGGCCTGCCGCACGCGGGCGGTCTGCGGACGCAGTTCCATGAGCTGACGGATCGCCGCGGTGGTGCCGCGTTTGGCCCGGCTTTCGAGGAACTTGCCGAGCAGCACCAGCGTGATGATGACTACGGAGGCTTCGAAATAGAGTCTGCCGGACGCCTCGCTGAAGCCCAGCGTTGCCAGCAGGTAGACGCTGTAGCCATAGGCTGCCGTCGTGCCGAGCACGACCAGCACGTCCATGTTGCCGGCGCGGGCCCGAATGGCGTGCCAGGCCGAGCGGTAGAAGCGCGCACCGATCACGAATTGCACCGGCGTTGCCAGCAGCAGTTCCAGCCAGGCGGGCAGATGCCAGTGCAGGCCGAGGCTCATGCCGGCCATCTGCCCCAGCAGTGGTGCGGCGAATATCGCCGAGACCATCAGCACGAGGAATTCCCGGCGCAGTTGCGACTGCGCGCGTACCCGCTCCAGG
>JAUPLK010000193.1 GCA_030836925.1 Pseudomonadota bacterium | reverse complement strand
CGAACCAACAGGGTTCTGCCAAACATCCTCAAACTACTGAATAAAAAAGGGGCCACAAGGGCCCCTTTCTTCTACTGGCGGAGAGGGTGGGATTCGAACCCACGTTACGGGGTTACCGTAAACACGCTTTCCAAGCGTGCGCCTTCAGCCACTCGGCCACCTCTCCGGCTTGTCTGTTCGGCTGCAAGCGGGCGGCAAGGTTAGCCCGTTGCGGCCAGCGCTTCAATAAATCGACTCTCAGTCAGCAGGTTTTTCCTTGCGAAAGTATTCGGGCGGGCGATCCAGGCAGTCGCTGATTACACCACCCTGATCCGCGGCCGGGGCAG
Organism: Pseudomonadota bacterium; assembly: GCA_030836925.1. GTDB lineage: Bacteria > Pseudomonadota > Gammaproteobacteria > Steroidobacterales > SHZI01. The sequence continues at coordinate 3,846 of JAUPLK010000193.1, read as the reverse complement.
GCGGAATGATCATTGTTGAAGAGCGCTCCAGCGCCGCAAGACCCTCGGGGACCTTGAGCTCCGGCAAACTGGTGCTCTTCTGATATTCCTTGGGCTTCGCACAACGATTGTCAGGCGATGAAGAGAAGCAACCGGTCAATACGGCGACTGACAACAACCCGACGAACCCGGCCCGGAACAACAACTCAGCCCACTCCTTTATCCATGCCCGAAGGCACTAAAGTACACCGGCACGCTTCATGGCGGCTTCGACGCGCGGCCGACAGGCGCTGCTGAGTGCCGTCAGCGGCAAGCGCAAGCCACCGGGAATCAGGCCCAGGCGTTCCACCGCCCACTTGACGGGAATCGGATTGGACTCGACGAACAATTCCTGGTGCAGCCCGGCAAGACGCTCATCGAGCCCGGTTGCCCGCTGCCGGTCACCGCTCAGCGCGGCCTGACACATCTCGGCCATCAGTGCTGGCGCCACGTTGGAAGTGACCGAAATCACCCCCTGTCCACCCTGCAGCATAAACTCGCAACCGGTCGCATCATCACCGCTGAACAGCAGAAAATCATCACCACAGGCCTCGCGCAAGGGCTGCAAGCGACCGAGATCGCCCGTCGCCTCCTTGATCCCGACGATGCCCGGATGGGCAGCCAGGCGGGCCACGGTCGCGGTCTGCATATCCACACCGGTGCGGCCCGGCACGTTATAGAGGATCAGCGGCAGCTCCACGGCATCTGCGATCGCCACGAAGTGCCGGTAAAGCCCCTCCTGGGTCGGTTTGTTGTAGTACGGCGTGACGACGAGATAGCCATCCACCGGAAGCTCGCCAACGGCCCGCGACAGGTCGATGGTCTGGGCCGTGGAATTCGACCCGGTGCCCGCTATCACGGGGACCCGTCCGGCGGCACGCCGGGCAGCAATGCGAATGACTTCGACATGCTCGGCCTTGGTCAGCGTGCTGGCCTCGCCGGTCGTGCCGGCTATCACCAATCCATCCGTCCCCTGCTCGATATGCCAGTCAACCAACCGCTCCAGACAGGCGAAATCGAGCGCCCCGTCGTCTTTCATGGGGGTAACCAGCGCAACAAGGCTGCCTGAGAACATGCGAGTGGACCGGAGATCAGGAGGAGGCAGGGATGGTACTGGCGGTGTTGCAGGGTCGCAAGGGCAAACCGGGCAATGCCTTGATGCAGGTCCATTTACCGGTACACTGGCCGCTCATTTTTAACGGCTCATGTACCTTTATCCATGGAAAAACTTCTGGCAATTACAGCGATAGGACCGGATCGCGCCGGTGTGGTTCGCGATCTGAGCCAGGCCATCAATGCAGCCGGCGGGAGCATCCGCGAGAGCCGCATGATCGCCCTGGGTGCCGAATTTGCCGTAATGATGCTGGTGTCCGGCAACTGGCACACCATCGCCAAACTCCAGAGCAGCCTCATGGCACTCCAGGAGCAGTCCGAACTGACGGTTACGGTGCGCGAGACTCAACCGCGGCCGGCCGAGACGGCAGCCCCCTACTCCATCGACGTCGTCACCCTCGATCACGAGGGTATTGTTTTCGGACTGTCGAACTTTTTTGCCACTCGCAATCTCGAAATATCCGAGGTCAACACCCGACGCTACAACGCGCCACACACCGGCGCGCTGATGTTCAGCGTGCAGATGACGGTGAACCTGCCGCGAACGGTCCATGTCGCGACCCTGCGCGAAGAGTTTCTCGAGTATTGCGACGAACAGAATCTCGATGCGGTAATGGAACCGGCACACCGTTGAATGAGCACCGCTGACATACAGGACATCACATGAGCACGGTCAGTATCGGCAAGGTGGTACCCAATTTCAGGCTGCCGGCAACCGGCAACCAGACCATCGAACTCAAGGATCTTCGCGGGAAGAATGTAATCGTTTACTTCTACCCCAAGGACAGCACGCCCGGGTGTACCACCGAGAGCTGTGACTTTGGCTCGCTGCACGCGAAGTTCAGGAAAAAGAACACCGTGATTCTCGGCGTATCACGCGACACTCTCGCATCGCACGAGAAATTCAAGGCCAAATTCGAGTTCCCCTTTGATCTCCTGTCCGACGCGGACGAAGAACTCTGCAGGCTGTTCGACGTGATTCGCGAAAAGAACATGTATGGAAAAAAGGTCTTTGGCATCGAGCGCAGCACCTTTTTGATCGACGTCGACGGCAAACTCAAGCGCGAATGGCGCAAGGTCAAGGTCGACGGCCATGCCGCCGAAGTGCTGGCAGCCATCGGGGCAGACTGATACGGCCTCGCAGGCAGGCATGCCAGAAACCATGTCGAGTACAGACACCGCCACGCAGCGCAGGCCGCGTGCCAGCATCATCCGCTCCAGCCTGAGGAATTCCGTTCTGGCCCTGGTGGCCATCGGCCTGGTCATCCCGCCCCTGCCCGCAGCCAACAGCGACCTGCCGGACATCGGCAGCCCGGGCGATTCGGTGCTCTCGCGGGATCTCGAACTGCAGATCGGCCGCAGCATCTACCGCAGCCTGGTCGATACCGACCGTGTGGTGAGTGACCCCGAAATCCAGGAGTACATCCAGGACATCGGCCAGAAGCTGGCTATACAGGCCAATGACGGCGATTTCCAGTTCAACTTTTTCGTCGTCAACGACAGTGCAATCAATGCGTTTGCCCTGCCCGGTGGCTACATCGGCATTCACTCCGGACTGATACTCGCGACCAATAGCGAAAGCGAACTGGCCGGCGTCATGGCGCATGAAATCTCGCACGTGACACAACGGCACATTTCGCGCGCTGTGTATGCGAACCAGCGCAACAGCATACTCAGCATGGCGGCCATGCTGGGGGCCATTCTGCTCGGCGCAGCCGGCGGCAGCAGCGACGCCATTACCGGGGCCATTGCCACCGCACAGGGAGTTGCAGCCCAGCAGCAGATCAACTTTACCCGTGCCAACGAATACGAAGCAGATCGCGTTGGTGTGGGAGTGCTTGCCGCGGCGGGCTTCGATCCTGAGGGCATGCCATCGTTCTTCGAGACGCTCGCCAGGCAGAGTGGCCCGCTGGCAAGCCAGGCACCCGAGTTCCTGCGCACACATCCCGTCACCGTGAACCGGATTGCCGAGACTCGCGAACGGGCCGACTCGTTGCCGCGCCCGGAAGTGCGGGATGCCGCCGGATATTCCCTGACCAGGGCGAGGATACGCGTGCTGTCGGCATCCACCCCGCAGAAGGCTCTGGAGTTTTTCCTCGGCGAGCAACAGAACCCGAAGAGCGTCGGCAACCTGGGTACCGACTACGGTATCGCTTTGGTACGCATGCAGTTGGGCGAGTATGGTGCCGCACGCGATCTGTTCCAAAGTCTTCGCGCGGCACATCCCGGCACGATCCCGTTCCACACAGGGCTCGCAAATGCCGAACTGGCCCTGGGCAACAAATCGCAGGCGCTGTCAATTTACGACCAGGCGATGGCGCTGTTTCCCCGCAACGTGCCGCTCACGGTCCGCTATGCCGAGGCACTGCTGGCAAACGGGGATGCCAAAAAAGCACACAACATCCTGCTGGATCTCCTGAACAACGTGCCACCCACGGCGCAGCAGGTACGCCTGATTGCGCTGGCGGCGAGCGCCGCCGGCGACACCGCCGAGGCACACTACTACATGGCCGAGTTGCACCTGATAAAAGGGGATGCAACGATGGCTGCAGACCAGCTGCGGCTGGCCCTCTCCATTCCAGGTCTGAACAGCGTCCAGAAAGCGCGCTTCACCGCCCGACTCGAACAGATCCAGGAATGGGTGGACAAGGAACAGAAGGCCCGGCGACAGAACAACGGAAGCTCACCATGAATGCCTGCAAGATTTCGCGCACA
>JAUPLK010000192.1 GCA_030836925.1 Pseudomonadota bacterium | reverse complement strand
TCGTCGTCCAGCAGGATGCGCCAGGCGGGGGTTTCCAGGTCATCGAACTGGCCGCTGCGTACCGCCCAGAAAAACGCCACCACCGCTGCCGCCAGCAGCACCAGGCCGAGCGGAATCAGCAGGAAGATGATGTTCATGGCAGAGCCGCGCCCCGGTTCAGTGCGTGGCGGGGTTGGGTTTCGATGCCTGCCTGCCGGATGCGCCCGAGGCGCAGTGCGTTGAAGGTTACCAGCAGCGAGCTGGCCGACATGCCCAGTGCCGCAAGCCAGGGCGCGAGTACGCCGGTGATCGCCAGCGGAACTGCAACCAGGTTGTAGGCCACCGCCCACCCGAGATTCTGGCGGACGACATGCATGGTGCGCCGGGAGTGCGCCACCGCTGCCGGCAAGGCGACTAGACCCGGACCCATCAGGATGCAGTCGGCGGCATGCTGGGCCAGCGAGGTGCCTGTGCCGATCGCGATCGATACGTCAGCGCCAGCCAGTACCGGTGAATCGTTGATGCCATCGCCGACCATGGCGACGGTGTGTCCCTGCTGCTGCAGCTTGCGCACCAGTTCGAGTTTGCCCGCCGGTGACAGGCCGGCATGCCAGGTCGTGATGCCAAGCTGGGCCGCAGCGGCGCGGACCGGGCCAGCCTGGTCGCCGCTGGCAATAGCCGGCGCGATGCCCGCGTCTGCCAGTGCCGCCAGCACCGCCGGCGCCTCGGTACGGACGCGCTCGGCGATTTCAAAGCGCGCCATCAGTTGCGACTCGCAGCCCAGGTAAACCGACTGCGCAGCCGACCCGGGGCTGTTGTCGGCTGCGCTGGCGCCAGCCAGGCCGAGGACGAAGGCCCGGGTGCCGATGCGCAGGCGTTCGCCATCCACGCAACCTGCCAGTCCCTGACCGGGTACTGCGACGATGTCCGTGACGGGCACTGTGGTGGCAGGCGGCGGAAATGCCCGCGCCAGCGGGTGCTCGGAGCGTGACTCCAGCAGGGCCGCCAGTTCCAGCAGCCGCCCTGGATCCTGGTCGACCAAGGCTTCGATGCGATGAATGCCGGCCGAGTGCTCGGTCAGGGTGCCGGTCTTGTCGAAGACCATGTTGCTGACGCGGCTCAACATCTCCAGCGCACCGGCCCGGCGCAGCAATACACCCTGGCGCGCGAGTGCGCTCATGCCGACCGTGAAAGCTGCCGGTGTCGCCAGCGCCAGCGCGCAGGGGCAGGTGACCACAAGCACGGCGAGCACGATGTCAAATGCGCGGGATGGATCAATCAGCCACCACGCCGCGCCGGCCGCTGCCGCGAGCAGCAGCACGCCGCTGACGAACCAGACAGCGACACGGTCGGTGATTTCGACCAGGCGCGGACGTTCCTCGCGCGCAACCGCGATGAGGCGGCTGATCTGCGCCAGCACCGTCATCGCGCCCACTCGCTCGACGCAGACCGTGGCGGCGCCCAGCAGGTTGATGCTGCCGGCGACAACCGGGTCACCCGCCGCTTTGGCTACCGGACGGGACTCGCCGGTCAACAGCGATTCGTCCACCCGTGCCGATGTGCTGTCCAGCCGTCCATCGACCGGGATCGATTGTCCCGGCGGCACCAGTACCAGGTCACCGGGTTCCAGTTCCACGACGCCGACGATTTCCGGTCGACCTGCCCGCAGCCGGGTTGCCACCCGGGGCAGATGTCGCGCCAGCGCGCCGGTCAGGCTCAGCGCCCGGTGGCGGCCGGACATTTCCAGAAACCGCGCACAGGAGAGAAAGAACACGAACATGACGGCCGAATCGAAGTAGACCGCGCCGCTGCCCTTGAAGGTATTCCAGACGCTGGCGATGTAGGCGGCCGCAACCGCGAGTCCCACCGGCACATCCATGCCCGGCCTGCCGAGGCGCAGTCCGCGCACGGCACCGCTGAAGAAAGGTGCGCCGGCATAGAACACCACGGGCGTGGCCACGAGCAGGCTGATCAGGCGCAGGAACTGGTGAATGGCCGGGTCGGCATCGTGCAGGGCGCCGGCATACAGCGCGACGGCGTAACCCATGGTCTCCGACATGCCGAGCCCCGCCACGATGAGCCGGGGCAGTGCCGCGCGCCGTTCGAGTATCGCGGCACGGCCGGCTTCATCCTCCGTGTAGGGGTAGGGGTCATAGCCGAGTGCGGCGATGCGCTCGAGCAGAGCGCCGAGCCGCGTGATGCCCGGATCCCAGCGCAGCCGCGTGCGGGTGGTCAGTGGATCGACAGCGATTTCGCGCACGCCCGGCACTGCGGTCATCGCCCGTTCGATCAGCCATGAGCAGGCTGCACAGCGCACGCCCTGCAACAGCAACTGGGCTTCGCGGCTGCCGTCGCCGTGACTGCTGACGAATTCCCTCTGCAAGGCCTCCCGGTCGTAGCTGGCCCAGCGTCCGGGCGCGGTGTCGTTGCCGGCCGGTGCCGATGCGCCGGTCCGGAATCGGTAGAAGCCGGTCAGGCCCTTGTCACGGATGCGTGTGGCGACTTCCACACAGGCCGGGCTGCACAGGGTGACAGGCTTGCCGTCGATCTGCAGTGCGTGGTGCGTCGTGCCGTCGATGGCCGTGCCGCAGTGAAAGCAGCTGACAGTCCCGGTCATGTTCAGGGTCCGGCCTTCAGATCCAGTACGTCCTGGCCAGCAGCAAGAATGCCGGTGAGGCGCCAGCTTTCCTGCTCGTCGCTGATCAGCACGTGGAGTCGCGTATCGGCCCGGACCACACTGCCGGTGTAGACGTCGGCGTTGCGCTTCAACAGCACGTGCTGATCCATGTGCTCCAGGGTGGGATGTATCAGTTCCAGCCTCAGGCGGTCGGGTGCGGTGCCACTGAGGCTGATGCTCACTGTCCTGCTGCTGCCCACAGGCAGATCCCCGAACTCCAGCCGGGCGCCGAGATCCAGTTCGGCGGCATGCCGGTCACGCTGCTGGTCCAGCTCGACGGCCATGGCGATCTTGCCGAAATCGTCCACCACCAGCGCCGGCGGCGCGCCGGCCAGATACAGCGTCACGAAGCCGGCAATCACGCTGGCGATGAGCGGCACGAGCATGATCCACAGCCAGACATGCCGGTACCACGGCCGTTCCGTCATGGCGCGGGCCCGATGAATCGCGCGTCCCGTTCCGCCTGCACCGCGCCGTCACTGGTGTTCTCCACCCGGATGTTCAGGTCGGCCCTGCCGCGTGGCGCTGCGCTGCGCTCGACGCTGATTCGTGCCACCACGTCCAGCAGCGCACCCGGACCGAGTTCGATGTCGGCGGGTGCGGTCTCGATTCGCGCACCAGGCAGGCCGGTGACGCTGATGCGCACGCTGCGTGGCTGGTCTTCCTTGTTGAGTATCTTCAGTTGATAGACATTTTCGATATGCCCGTCAGGCAGTTCACGGTACAGCGTGTTCCGGTCGCGCATCACGTCCAGGCGCACGGCAGCGCGGGTGCTGAGCGTGATCACGAAGCCTGCGAACAGCAGCAGCAGGACGCTGCCATACAGGATGACGCGCGGCCGGACGATATGCCGCGTCTTGCCCTCCACGGCATTCTGGGTGGTGTAGCGGATCAGTCCGCGCGGATAACCGACCTTGTCCATGACCACATCGCAGGCATCGATGCATGCCGCGCAACTGATGCACTCGTATTGCAGCCCCTTGCGGATGTCGATGCCGGTCGGACAGGCCTGCACGCACATCCGGCAGTCGATGCAATCGCCGAGCTTGTTGCTGGTCGGGCTGGCACCGCGCTGCCGTCCGCCACGGGGTTCGCCCCGGGCCGGATCGTAGGAGACGATCAGCGTGTCACGGTCGAACATGGCGCTCTGGAAGCGCGCATAGGGACACATGTAGATGCAGACCTGCTCGCGCAGGGCGCCCGCATTGCCGTAGGTCGCGAGGCTGTAGAAGCAGATCCAGAAGATTTCCCAGTTGCCGAGGTCGAAGGACAGCAGCGAGCTGCCCAGTTCACGGATCGGCGTGAAATACCCGACGAAGGTAAAGCCCGTCCAGGCTGCGAAGCTGATCCACAGTACCTGCTTGGCACTCTTGCGCAGGATCTTTCCGGCCGACCATGGCGCCTTGTCGAGCTTGATGCGCTGGTTGAAGTTGCCCTCGGTGATCCGTTCCATCCAGACGAAGATCTCGGTCCAGACGGTCTGCGGACAGACATAGCCGCACCAGACACGCCCGGCTACTGCCGTGGCAAAGAAC
>JAUPLK010000031.1 GCA_030836925.1 Pseudomonadota bacterium | reverse complement strand
TTCAGGGCCCCGGCTTAATCTTTTTCGGCCAATCCGGGCACCCATGGTCACACTACATATTGGGACCCATGCTGCCCTGCTCACCAGCCACTGACCAGCCGTGCAGAGGCGCTCGGCAAGGGCGAAAAAACGTTATGATTCCGCGTCTTCAATCACCTGCCGAAGGTTTTGTACGCATGACAGGACTTTTCTGTCGGGCTGCGCTGTTGCTGGCCCTTGTCTCCGCTACGGCCGGCGCACAGCTGCCGGCGCGCATTGGCAATCAGGAAATACCCACGCTCGCACCACTGGTCAAACAGGTGGAGCCAGCCGTGGTCAGCATCGCCACCAAAGGCACCGTCAACGCGCCCACCAATCCACTGATGGAAGACCCCTTCTTCCGCCGGTTTTTCGGCTTTCCCGACCAGCAGCAACCCCAGCAGCAGCGGCGCGAGGTGCAAAGTGCCGGCTCCGGGGTCATTGTCGATGCCACCAAGGGCTACATCCTGACCAATCATCATGTGGTCGAGAGCGCCGAACTGATCGAGATCTACCTCAATGACAACCGCAGCCTGAAGGCCAAGGTGATCGGCTCTGATCCCGGCACCGACATCGCCGTACTGCAGGTCGAGAATGCAAAGAACCTGGTGCAGATGAAGCTGGGCAATTCCGACCAGGTACAGGTCGGGGACTTTGTGCTCGCAATCGGCAACCCGTTCGGACTGCAACATACCGTCACCTCGGGCATCGTCAGCGCCCTCGGACGCAGCGGCATCAACCCGGATGGCTATGAGGACTTCATCCAGACCGACGCATCGATCAATCCGGGCAATTCCGGTGGCGCACTTGTCAATCTGCGCGGCGAGCTGATCGGCATCAACTCGGCGATCTTCAGCAACAGCGGCGGCAATATCGGCATCGGTTTTGCGATTCCGGTGAACATCGCCAAATCGATCATGAACCAGATCCTGCAGTTCGGCGAGGTCAAACGCGGACTGCTCGGCGTGAGCATTTCCGATTTCAATGCCGACAGCGCCAAGGCCTTCGGCATCGAGGGAACAGCGGAGGGCGCACTGGTTCAGGAGATCGTCGACGGCTCGGCAGCAGAAAAGTCCGGGATCATCGTCGGCGATGTCATCGTCTCGGTCGATGGCCAGCGAATCAAGAACGCATCCGACCTGCGCAACACGATCGGCCTCAAGCGCAGCGGTGATTCGGTGCGCATCGATGTGATTCGCGACGGCAAGCGACGCCAGTTCGTTACGGTGCTCAGCGAAGTCAGCAGCAGCGCGCAGATCGATGGCGGTGACGTACACCCTGGCCTTGCGGGCGCCCAACTCGGCAATCATGAAGGCAAGGGCGAGGACTTCACCGGACCGGGCGTCAGCATCGATGCGGTCGAGCCCAACAGTCCGGCGGCGCTGGCTGGCATACGGCCAAACGACATCATCGTTTCGGTCAACCGCAAGCGGGTGCGCAACGTGCGCGAACTGCAGCAGGCGGCCAGCCAGCAGAGCCTGCTGATCATGAGTGTGCGTCGTGGCAACCGGAACCTGCTGTTGCAGATCCGCTGATCACCCAGGGGTTTTATGGCTTCTTATTGCATACTCGGCGGAACGGGCTTTGTCGGTTCACGACTGATCACCCATCTTGCGAACCAGGGACATCGCATCACGGTACCGACGCGGGATCCGGAGCGTGCACGGCATCTGCGCATCCAGCCCTCGACAAGGATCATTCGTGCCGACGTGCAGGCACCTGGCACGCTCGCCGGACTGCTCGGCGGCTGCGATGCAGTCATCAACCTGATCGGCATCCTGAATGAATCGGGCCGTGATGGCCGGGGCTTCCGGCGCGCTCACGTGGACCTGATGCACACACTGATCACGGCCTGTGCCGGCGCAGGCGTGTCGCGCCTCATCCAGATCAGTGCGCTGAACGCAGGGGCTCCACAGGCAACCAGCCACTATCTGCGCAGCAAGGGCGAAGCCGAAGCCTTGCTGCGCGCTGCGCCGCTGGACTGGACGATTCTGCAGCCCTCGGTCATCTATGGTCCGGGCGACTCCTTCCTCAACCGCTTTGCGGGACTTCTGAAGCTGATTCCCTGGGCATTCACGCTGCCCATGCCAGATACCCGCTTTGCACCACTGCACGTCGATGATCTGGTGCTCGCCATTGCCCGCACGCTGCAGGATCCGAAAACGACGCACCAGACGCTGCAACTCTATGGCGCCGAGTCCTTCACGCTCCGGGAAATCGTCCAGATGATCGCTGACACCCTGGGCCTTGCCCGGTGGATCATCGGCATGTCGCGGGGTCTGTCGCGCGCCCAGGCTGCATGGATGGACTTCGTGCCGGGCAAGCCGTTCTCGACCGACAACTACCGCTCGATGCTGCTCGACAGTGTCGGTACGGAAGACGGCATGAAACGCCTCGGCATCAGGCCACGTTCGCTGACCGCAAACCTGGCCGCCGCGCTCGGTGGAGCCGGTCTGCACAGCCACTACGATATCTGTCGTCGCACGGCCGGCCGCTGATGGCTGGTGCCGTGAGGTCCGGCCCATGCAGATCTATCTGGTAGGCGGCGCCGTGCGCGACCGGCTGCTGGGCCTGGCGGTCCGGGAGCGTGACTGGGTCGTCGTGGGCGCAACACCGGCCGAGATGGAAACACAGGGTTACCGGCGCGTCGGCCGGAGTTTCCCGGTTTACCTGCATCCGGAAACCCATGAGGAGTACGCCCTCGCCCGTACCGAACTGAAAACCGGACCCGGGTATCACGGCTTCGATGTCCGTTCCGATCCGTCGGTCACGCTGGAAGATGATCTGCGACGACGCGACCTCACCATCAATGCCATCGCCGAAGATCCTTCCGGTGCCCTCATCGACCCGGCAGGCGGCCAGATCCATCTGCGCGAACGACTTCTGCACCACGTTTCCGATGCATTCCGTGAAGACCCGGTGCGGATCCTGCGGGTGGCGCGCTTTGCCGCCCGCTTCCACGCTCTGGGCTTTCGCGTTGCAGACGCCACACGGCAGCTGATGCGCGAGATGGTCGAGGCTGGTGAGGTTGCGGCTCTGGTACCGGAGCGCGTCTGGCAGGAAACCGAATCCGCACTCGGCGAGTCGCGACCGGATGTCTATTTTGAAGTCCTGCATGACTGCGGCGCGCTGGCGGTGGTGTTCCCGGAGGTCGCCGCACTGTTTGGCGTACCGCAACCGGAAAAATGGCACCCTGAAATCGACACCGGCAAGCATATCCTGCTGGCCCTGGCGCAATCAGCCCGCCTCGGGCATACACCCGAGGTGCGCTTCGCCGTGCTGGTACACGATCTGGGCAAAGGCACCACACCGAAAGCCGAGCTGCCCAGGCACTTCGGGCATGAAGAACGCGGCGTGGCACTCGTACAGCAATTGTGTGATCGCCTGGCCATCCCCAACCGTTTTCGCAACCTCGCCATCGCCGTCACCCGTCATCACGGTAATTGCCATCGGGCACTGGAACTGAAGCCGGCAACGATATTGGTTCTGCTGGAGAGCCTCGACGCTTTTCGCAAGGCGAATGGCGTGGAACCATTCCTGGATGCCTGTGAGGCTGACGCACGCGGCCGCACCGGGCTCGAGAGCATGCCCTACCCCCAGCGCGAACTGCTCCATGCCGTGTGGCAAGCGGCACGATCTGTCGACACAGCGACGGTTGCCAGCCAGGGACTGGCTGGCGAGGCGCTTGGCGCCGCCATTCGTCAGGCGCGACTCGAAGCCTGTATCGCTGCACGTACCCGTTTCGTTGCTGAGCACGCCGGCACCGGATCTGCATCAGCTCAGCCCGACTGAAGCCCTCACAGCCCGGCTTGCATATCGCGCATCGTCAACTCGCTGACGGGTGCGAAGTCACGCGTCAGCGCCAGCAGCTTGAATCGCTCACCCATTTCACCGGGCATCAACAACTGCCTCAGTTCGGCGGCTTTTGCCTGTATCTGGCCGGGTGACTGGCCCTGATTTTGCGCGAGATCGGTTTCCATCTCCTGCAAAATGCCCGTGGCGAGCAGAAAGTGCGCCTGAGTCGTATAGGCAGCGATGCCGAGACCCGCCGCCGTTGCGGCCCTGGCTGCGGCACTGAAGTCGACCCACGCCGTGATGTCCTGCAGGCCAGGCAGGAAAAACGGATCGGCATGCCAATGGTGGCGGTAGTGGCAGGCCAGCGTCCCCGCAGTACGCTGGGGGTGATAGTACTCACGACGCGAATAGCCGTAGTCCGTGAACAGCGCGAGGCCCCGGCCCAACACCCCTGCCAGCGCGCCCAGCCATGCTGGCTGGCGCAGGCAGATCTCGGAACTGTAGCCCTCGGGCAAAGCGGCGCCGATATCCTCCTCGATGGCGCGGACCTCGGCTGCAAGCGCTGCCGGCGCCTCCATCGCCGACCATGCGAACTTGCCATCGCGCAGGCACACGCCGAGCTGCAGGGGTTTTCCATCCTGCATGGTGAACCGCTCAACCGGCAGCGCATCGAGCACTTCATTGGCGATGAGTACACCGGTCAGCGGGCTTGCCGGCAGACGATCCAGCCACTGCACGCGATCAAGCAACCCCGGCACCTGTGCCGCCAGCCTCGCACGCTGCCGTTCACGCAGATCAGCGCTCAACTCCAGCAGCAGATATTGCCGGGGCGGACGTGCCCGCAAGGCCTCGAGCAGGTCGGCAGCCAGCGCCCCGGTACCACCACCGACTTCGAGCACCACGCCACCGCCCAGCTGATCAAGGGCATCGCCCACCACGCGCGCCAGACAGCGGGCGAAAACGCGGCCCAGACCCGGTGCAGTGACAAAATCGCCCGCCGGGCCAAACTTCTGCATGCCCGCACAGTAGTAACCGAGGCCCGGCGCATACAACACCAGGTCCATGTAGTCGGCGAAGCTGATCCGGCCATGGCTGGCGGCCAGGCGCGCGCGCACAAGATCGGCAACACAATTGCTGTGTGCCAAAGCGGAATCATCGGGAAGGGGCAACTCGGACCGGCTTTGCATGGTGGTGTAATCTTAAGCCCCGGATCAGTACGCCTGCATGCGCAGACAGGAAAGCAGCCGCAATGAGCAACACACCAACGGGCGACACCACGGGTACCGACAGCTTGTCGCTGACGGGCAAGTGGGCGCTCATCACGGGCGCCGCACGCCGCGTCGGCGCGGAAATCGCCACGACGCTGCACGCACAGGGCGCGGGCGTCGCGATCCATTACCGTGGATCTGCCGATCAGGCGCTGGCTCTGGTAAAAGAACTCAATGGGCGTCGCCCCGGCTCGGCGCTGGCCGTACGGGCCGACCTCGTGCAGACCAGTCAGCTCGGCGGCCTCATCGATGCCGTCACGGCCCATGCCGGACGACTCGACATCCTGATCAACAACGCCTCGAGTTTCTACCCCACCCCGCTGGCATCGCTCACCGAGAACCAGTGGACCGACCTGATCGGCACCAACCTCAAGGCGCCGCTGTTTCTGGCCCAGGCCGCGCTGCCGCACCTCAAAGCCACGCGTGGCGTCATCATAAACATCGTGGACATTCACGCCGTGCGCCCGCTCAGGGACCACACGGCCTATGGTGCCGCCAAGGCCGGTCTCGCTTTCCTGACCCGCGCGCTGGCCCGCGATCTTGCCCCGGACATCCGGGTAAACGGTGTGGCACCGGGCGCCATCCTCTGGCCGGACGGCGGGGTGACCGACAGCATGCGCGACACGATACTCCGCCAGATCCCGCTGCAGCGGGTCGGTGCACCCGCTGACATCGCCGCTTGCGTGCTGTACCTGGTGCGTGACGCCAGTTATGTGACGGGCCAGATCATCGCCGTGGATGGCGGCCGAAGCGCGGGCTGGTAAGCACCCTCGCTGGTCACGTCGCCTGGTCAGAACGACGGGTCTGACACCCTCTGCAGGGGATGGGCGGCCTGATCGAAACCCGCCCACAACTCGGCCATCGTCTCGCCCGTCACGGGGTGGCGGAGTGCCGGCGCAAGCTCGGCCAGTGGACCGAGCACAAATGCGTATTTCCTGATGTCCTCGCGCGGCACGCGGATCGCTGGATCTGGCAACACCGCATCACCGTACAGCAGGAGATCCAGATCCAGGGTCCGCGACGAGAAAGGATCCGGACCGCGCACCCGACCGGCCAGCACGTGCAGACGCTCCAGTTCGGCAATGATGGCGGCGGGAGACTCCGCCGTGCGGAAGCGCAGCACCAGGTTCAGGAAATCATCGCCGGAAAACCCGACTGCCGGATTGCGGTATACGCCCGAGATATCCAGCGAACCAAACCGCTTGCGGAGTTCCGCGCATGCGCGCCGCAGATTTTCTTTCGGCACGACATTGCTGCCCGCACTGACATAGACATCAACCGGCGACGGCCGCGCCCCGTTCACTCGCGCGAACCGCGCTCGATGACCACGCCGACATCGCGCGAACCGCGAATCGCCCCGGGCTTGTGCACGGCAACCCGCACCCAGGGGACACCGAACTCATCGATGATGAGCGTCGCAATCTGCTCCGCCATCGTCTCGATCAGATTGAAGCCCGAGTCGGTAACCAGAGCCTTTACGCGCCGGGTCACGGCCTTGTAGTCAAGCGTGTCCTCGATCTGGTCGCTGCGCGCAGCACGCCGGATATCGGTACCCATATCCAGGTCAATGCTCACGATCTGCGGCATGCGCCGCTCCCATTCCCAGATACCGACGATGGTACGGATGCGGAGGTCGCGCAGAAAAATCGTATCCATCGTTCTTCCGTGATAAATCGCGGGCTCAGGGCCGCAGTTCTTCCAGTGGCCAGCGTGGTCGGGCCATGACGTGCAAGTCCCCAAAAGCATCAGGCGCTGCCGCCAGGCGCAGACAACCGGTAAAAGCAATCATGGCCGCGTTGTCAGTACAAAAGCCGGTTCGCGGATAGTAAACAGTAGCGCCATGTCGCGACAGCCCGGCTGCAAGTCGCTCACGCAGCAGCCGGTTGGCCCCCACCCCACCGGCGATCACCAGGCGCTTGTGACCCGTTGATTCGATCGCCCGGCATGACCTGGCAACCAGCGTGTCAACGATCGCCTCCTGATAGGCGTGCGCAAGGTCGGCCCGGTCACGGTGATCCAGCCCGGGACTTCCGCCCTTGTCCCGGACCCGGAGGGCCAAAGCGGTCTTCAGGCCACTGAAACTGAAATCCAGACCCGGTTTGTTCAGCATCGGCCGCGGCAGCGTGTATTTGCCGGGATGCCCCTCGTCGGCAAGCTGGGCGAGCTGTGGACCACCCGGATACGACAGCCCCAGCAGCTTGGCGCCCTTGTCAAAGGCCTCGCCCGCTGCATCGTCGAGCGTCTCGCCGAGGATGCGGTAAATACCAAGCGCCTGCACCTCGACCAGCAGCGTATGCCCACCGGATACCAGCAAGGCGACAAAGGGGAAATGGGGTGGCTCGGGCTCAAGCAGCGCTGCCAGCAGGTGCGCTTCCATGTGGTGAACGGGAATCGCCGGAATACCCCAGCCAAAAGCCAGGCCTGCGCCAGCCATTGCCCCAACCAGCAAGGCACCGACCAGTCCTGGCCCCGCTGTATAGGCCACCCCGGCCAGTTCATGCGGCCGCACGCCGGACTGGTCGAAAACGGCCTCGACCAGCGGCAGCAACTTGCGGATATGGTCACGCGAGGCGAGTTCCGGGACCACCCCGCCAAATGGCGCATGAGTCTCGACCTGACTGAACAGACAATGGCCCCGCAGGCCGGAAACCGCGTCATAGATGGCTGCAGCCGTCTCGTCACAACTCGTTTCCAGGCCAAGAATGATCATCGGTCGAGCCTTCAATCCGGTCTCCCGGTGGGAATGTTTTGCAAAAAGGCGTTCGAGTAGCTATATTTTTGGGTTCGTCCGGCCCAGAGAGCCGGATTTTTTGCCCATCCAACCAACAACTGGCCCCGTGCAAAGCGTGTGGAGCCAATAAATTTAAGGATCACGACCTTGCCCGGCGTTCGAGTACGAGAAAACGAGCATTTTGACGCCGCCCTCCGGCGTTTCAAGCGCGCTTGCGAAAAGGCGGGGGTTCTCACCGAACTTCGTCGCCGGGAATTCTACGAAAAGCCCACGCAGGAGCGTAAACGCAAGAAGGCCGCGGCCGTCAAGCGTCAACAGAAGAAAAGCGCCCGCGAAACCAGCCGGCGAGTCCGCCTCTACTGAGTTTCATCACGCCGCGCACACTTTTCTGCGGCAAGAGACCAGCTTGCGGCGAACCTGACCACCCCGGATGCGTAGACCCGGGTTTGCGCGTCGTATGGTCGGGCTGCCCGGCCTTTTGTACAGAGGGGAACCGACCGTGTCGCTGCTCAAGGCACAGATCCAGGAAGACATGAAGACCGCAATGCGGGCCGGTGACAAGGATCGGCTGTCGGTCGTGCGGATGCTGCTCGCGGCAATAAAGCAGCGTGAAGTCGATGAACGCACTGACACCACCGATACACACGTGCTGCAGATCATCGAGAAGCAGATCAAGCAGCGGCGCGAATCGGCCGCACAATTTACTACCGGTGACCGCACCGATCTGGCCGACAAGGAGACCGCCGAGATAGCGGTGTTGCAGACCTGGCTGCCAAGCGCACTGTCGACCACCGAACTCGAGGCGCTGCTTGACGAGGTCATGACAGCATGCGCGGCGACAAGCATGAAAGACATGGGCCGGGTGATGGCCGCACTGCGCGAACGCGCTCAGGGGCGCGCCGACTTCAGCACCATCGGTGAACGCGTAAAAGCCCGCCTCTCCGGCAAGTAATCAGACTGCCGGTCAGCGGACCGACAAGGGGCCGGATCTCCATCGTGAGTGGTCGAATTCCGCAGGACTTCATCGACGACCTGGTGCAACGGGCCGATATCGTCGAGGTCGTCGGCTCACGGGTTCCGCTCACGAAGGCCGGCCGTGAATACAAGGCGCGCTGTCCATTCCACAGCGAAAAAACACCATCTTTCTGGGTCAGTCCGCAGAAGGGCTTCTATCACTGCTTCGGCTGTGGCGCACACGGTACGGCACTCGGCTTCCTGATGGAGTTCGAGCGACTCGACTTTCCGGTGGCAGTGGAAGAACTGGCACGCAGCGTAGGCGTCGAAGTTCCGCATAACGACAGCGAACGACTCTCTACCGAACCGCTGCTCACGATGCTGGAAAAGGCCGCCCACCTTTACCGGCAGGCCCTGCGCGATCATCCGGCAGCGGTCGGTTACCTCAAGGCGCGCGGCCTTGATGGCGAAACAGCCAGGGAATTCGGTATCGGCTATGCGCCCGCTGGCTGGGACACCCTGCTCGCGACCCTCGGCACAACCGAGACTGACCGGCAACATCTGCTGGCGGCAGGGCTGGTGATCGCGCGCGATACCGGCGGCTTTTATGACCGGTTCCGGGAACGGATCATGTTTCCGATCCGCGATACGCGCGGCCGTGTCATCGCCTTCGGCGGCCGCATCATCGCCAGCGGCGAGCCCAAGTACCTGAACTCGCCGGAAACGCCGCTGTTTCACAAGGGCCGCGAACTGTATGGCCTGTATGAGGCCCGGCGCGCGGAGCGGACCCTCGAACGGGTGCTCGTCGTCGAAGGCTATATGGACGTCGTGATGCTGGCGGCACACGGCATCCACTACGCCGCAGGCACGCTTGGCACCGCCACCACCACGGAGCACCTGCGTCGGCTGTTTGGCATAACTGGCGAGATCGTCTTCTGTTTCGACGGTGACCGGGCCGGCCGTGATGCCGCCTGGCGGGCACTGCAGACCAGCCTGCCGCTGCTGCAGGATGGGCGGCAGATCCGCTTTCTTCTCCTGCCCGACAATGAAGACCCCGACTCGCTGGTGCGCCGCGAAGGCGCTGAAGCCTTTACCCGGCGCATCGGCACAAGCATGCCGCTGTCCGGGTTCATGATCGATTCGCTGACCCGCGACCTCAACCTCGACAGCCTGGCAGACAAGGCACGCCTCGCCGCACTGGCAAAGCCGCTGCTGGTCCAGTTGCCGGCCGGGGTATATCGCGAACTGCTGACTGAAGAACTGGCCCACCGTGTCGGCCTGCCGCGCAACCGGCTTGAGGCGCTGATGACGGACGGCAACACGCAGACACGGGCGCACGAGCAGAAGCCAGCCCAGCGCAGCCAGCGGCCGGTCCGTCCGCAGGATGCGGCAAACCGGCGAGGATCGCTCAGCCGTCAGGCGATCAGCCTGCTGCTTCACTATCCTGATATAGCCTGCCAGATACCCCTGCCCGACCCGCTGCGGGCGGCGGAACTCCGCGGACTGGAACTGCTTCGCGAATTGCATGAGCTTGCGCGCAGCAAACCCGGCGTCGGCACCGCCGCCGTGCTGGAGCGTTTCCGCGGTCGCAGCGAACTTCCGCATCTGGCGCAGCTGCTGGCGGAAGAACAACTCATCGGTGCGAACGAAGCTCCTGCTGAATTTGCCGACTGCCTGGAGCGGCTGGTATCGGCCGCAATGCAACATGAACTGGCAGCTTTGTTGCAGGAGGCGGGCCAGAGAACCCTGTCAGGCGAGGAACTAAGCCGCCTGACCGACCTCCAACGGACGGTCGTTGCGAGTCGCGGCACGGTCAGCCGGAGCCGTGACAACTAAGGCTTTGACGCGCTGCTCCATCAAGAATTGACGACCAGTGACCGACAAGACCTGGTATCGACCGGGGTGTCATGGCGGGCCGCCAGGGAATTTACCTTGGGAGGTCGGTCGGCGTTCCGTATAATG
>JAUPLK010000191.1 GCA_030836925.1 Pseudomonadota bacterium | reverse complement strand
CGCGCCCCTGCGCCCGCAGCCGACCAGCCCGTGGTCCGCGGCGTATCGCTTGCCGATGGCGGCTATGCGGTCTTTCGCCTCAATCAGGTGATCCCCGGTGAACCCGATCAGATACCCCAGGAGCAGCGCGATAACCAGCAGCGCATACTGGCGCAGCGTTCGGCGCAGGCCGAGCTGGCAGCGCTGGCCACGCAGCTGCGCACGACTGCCAGCGTGGTGGTGGCCAAGGATCTCTTCAAGGCCGAAGACGCCGCGGATTGAGCCTTTATCGTCCGCCTAGTCGGGCATGCTCATGCCGACGGTGTGAAAGCCGCCGTCGACGTAGACGATCTCGCCGGTAATTCCGCTGGCCAGATCCGAGCACAGGAAGGCGGCGGCATTGCCGACGTCCTCGATGGTCACGTTCCGCCGCAGCGGCGCGATGCTGGCAAAGTGCTGCAGCATCTGCCGGAAATCGCCGACACCCGATGCCGCCAGGGTCTTGATCGGCCCGGCCGAAATGCCGTTGACCCGCACGCCGGCAGCACCCAGGTCGGCTGCCATGAAGCGCACGTTGGCCTCGAGGCTGGCCTTGGCCGGGCCCATGATGTTGTAGTTCGGGATCGAGCGCACCGCACCCAGGTAAGACAGCGTCAGCAGGGCCGACTGCTTTGAAAGCATGCTGCGGCCATACTTGGCCATCGCGACAAAACTGTAGCTGCTGATGTCATGGGCGATCTGCGAGCCTTCGCGCGTGACCGTGTCCAGGTAGCGCCCGACCAGCTGCTCGCGCGGCGCAAAAGCGACGGAGTGCACGAGGATATCGAAGCTTGGCCAGTGACCGGCAAGCGACTCGTACATGCGCATGATTTCTTCGTCGCTGGAGACGTCCAGCGGCAGGCAGATGCTCGCGCCGATTTCGGCGGCCATTTCGCGCACCCGCTCGGCGAGGCGCTCCGACTGGTAGGTGAGGGCGATCTCCGCGCCTTCCCGGGCCATCGCCTGTGCAATGCCCCATGCGATGGAGCGATCGCTGGCGATGCCGGCGATGACTGCGCGTTTGCCTGTGAGAAAACCCATCGTCTGCCTCGATGTGAACGGTTGAAGTGGTGCCCATTGTAAAGCGGCACAGGCTAAACCGGTGCATCACTGTGGGCTAATATACGGCCATGCGCTCCGATTGGCTCCAGTCCGGTACCGGTATCGCCCTGCTCAGGGAGGAGGCCTGTCAGGTGGCTGCTGCCTTCGAGAGTATTTTCGGCGATCAGTGTGTGCAGATCGGTGCCTGGGGTGAGGGGCAGCTGTTCCGGCAGTTTGCCCGCACGCGGCGCTACGCGGTGGTTGCGGCCCGGCCGGCGCCGGGGGTTGACCTCGTCAGCACGCCCGAACAGCTGGCCATCGCCCCCGATTCGATCGATGCCGTCTTCTTGCCGCATACCCTCGAGACGGCCGAGGATCCGCATGATGTCCTGCGTGAGGTCGACCGCATCCTGCGGCCGGACGGTCACCTGGTCGTGCTGGGTTTCAATCCCTGGGGCTGGTGGGGGCTGCGTCACTATCTTTCGCGCCGGCGCTTTCCGGCCGGCGGGCACCGCATGATTTCGGAGTTCCGCCTGCACGACTGGCTGCGACTGCTCGACTACCGGCTCGATCCGGCCAGCTTTTTCCATTTTGCGCCACCCGTTTATCGCAGCCAGGTGCTGCCGGAGCCGGTCGGCGACCGCCCGATCCGCCGCCGTTGGCACCCGCTGGCCAGTTGTTATCTGCTGGTCGCGCGCCGCGAGATGCTGACCATGACGCGCGTGCGGCCGGCATTCCGGCATCGCCGGGCGCAACTGGTGGGCGGCCTCGTCAATCCGACCACGCGCGAGGCGGCATGAGCCGCGTCGAGATCTATACCGACGGTGCCTGCCGTGGCAACCCGGGTCCGGGCGGCTGGGGCGTCCTCTTGCGTCTCAAGGACAAGGAGCGCGAGCTCTGCGGCGGTGAACTGCACACCACCAACAACCGCATGGAACTCACCGCCGCGATCGAAGCCCTGAGCGCACTCAGCCGGCCCTGCGAGGTGGCGCTGTACACCGATTCCGAATATGTCCGGCGCGGCATCAGCGAATGGCTGGCCGGCTGGAAGCGCAGCGGCTGGCGCACCGCCGCCCGCAAGCCGGTGAAAAACGCGGACCTGTGGCGGCGGCTGGATGCGATCGCGGCCACTCACCGTGTCGAATGGCATTGGGTCAAGGGCCATGCCGGCCATCCGGAAAACGAACGGGCCGATGCGCTGGCCAACCAGGGTCTGGAGGCGGCACTCGCCAGCCACGCGGCGGCGGCTGCGGATTGAACGGGTAGTCATCGATGCGTCAGGTCGTGCTGGATACCGAGACCACCGGACTGGAGCAGAAGCTCGGTCACCGGGTGATCGAGGTCGGCTGTGTGGAACTCGTCAACCGGCGGCGCACGACGCGCACGCTGCACCACTATCTGCAGCCCGACCGTGACATCGATCCGGGTGCCCAGGAAGTGCACGGCATTTCCATCGACATGCTCCAGGGCAAGCCGCGCTTCAGCGAGATTGCCGAGGAGTTCCTGGGCTTCGTCGCCGGTGCCGAGCTGGTGATCCACAACGCCGAGTTCGACGTGGGCTTCCTGAATGCCGAACTGCGCCGGACCGGCCGCGAGCCGGCCAGCGTGACGGCGGTCTGCACCGTCGTCGACACGCTGGCTTTGGCGCGCCGCCTGCATCCCGGCCAGCGCAACAGCCTCGACGCGCTGTGCAAGCGTTACAGCATCGACAATTCCGGTCGCGAGCATCACGGCGCGCTGCTGGATGCAGAGCTGCTGGCGGATGTCTACCTGGCCATGACCGGGGGCCAGGCGACCCTGTCGCTGGACCGGAACAGCCCCGAACCGGGCGGGCAGGTGGCAGCGCCCCGCCAGGTCGACCGTACCGGTCTCGAGCTGCGTGTGATCCAGGCCACCGCCGAGGAGCTGCTCGAGCACGAACGGCAGTTGCAGCTGATCGACAAGGCCAGCCAGGGCAAAACGCTCTGGCGTTCCTGTCCGTGATGTCACTTGTAGGGCTGTCTGCCGGCCCGTATCGTTTGCCGGTACTGTGACCCGTCCCGTGGGGCCGGCCGGGCCTTTTGCAGGACAATCGTCCGGCCTGTATTCCAGAGTCGAGGTTGAATGACGCGCATGACGAGCTTCAAGAAAACAGCCGATGCCAAAGTGGCCATCGTGGGCCTGGGTTATGTCGGCCTGCCGCTGGCGGTCGAATTCGGCAAGCATCTGGACACACTGGGTTTCGATATCGATGCCGCGCGCATCGCCGAACTGAAAGCCGGCAACGACCGCACCCTCGAGACCGATGCCAGCGAGCTGGCCGAGGCGAAGCATCTGCGCTTCAGCACCGAACTCGAGGCGCTGCGCGGTCGCGATGTCTACATCGTCACGGTGCCCACGCCGATCGATGCCGCCAAGCGTCCCGACATCAGCGCCCTGCGCGCCGCCAGCCGCACGGTGGGGCAGGTGCTCGGCAAGGGTGCGATCGTGGTCTATGAGTCGACCGTCTATCCGGGCTGCACCGAAGAAGACTGCGCGCCGATACT
The DNA here is from genome assembly GCA_030836925.1 of Pseudomonadota bacterium. Taxonomy (GTDB): domain Bacteria; phylum Pseudomonadota; class Gammaproteobacteria; order Steroidobacterales; genus SHZI01. The sequence goes on along the minus strand of JAUPLK010000191.1, from coordinate 658 downwards.
CGAACAGCTCTCCGGCCTCAAGCTCAACAAGGATTTCTTTGTCGGCTACAGCCCCGAGCGCATCAATCCCGGCGACAAGGAACACCGCCTGCCGACCATCCGCAAGATCACCTCCGGATCCACGCCGGCGGCTGCGGCCTTCGTCAACGAGCTGTACGCCACGATCATCACCGCCGGCACCTATCCGGCCTCGAGCATCCGCGTGGCCGAGGCCGCCAAGGTCATCGAGAATACGCAGCGCGACGTCAACATCGCGCTGATCAACGAACTGGCGCTGATCTTCAACCGCATGGGCCTCGATACGCTCGAAGTGCTGCAGGCGGCCGGCACCAAGTGGAACTTCCTGCCTTTTCGCCCGGGCCTGGTCGGCGGCCACTGCATCGGTGTCGATCCGTACTATCTCACGCACAAGTCGCAGGAGATGGGCTATCACCCCGAGATGATCCTGGCCGGCCGGCGCATCAACGACAACATGGGCCTGTACGTCGCGGCGCAGGTGATCCGGTTGATGGTGAAGGCGGGTGCCAGTCTGCCCAAGTCGCGCATCCTCGTGCTCGGCATCACCTTCAAGGAAAACTGCCCGGACGTGCGCAACACGCGCGTCGTCGACGTGGTGCACGAACTCAAGGCCTATGGCGCGGCCGTGGACATCTACGAT
>JAUPLK010000190.1 GCA_030836925.1 Pseudomonadota bacterium | reverse complement strand
TGGCCTGCGCAAAGAACAGAACTTCGTCATGCAGGTCAACTGCGTGACGGCAAGAAAGAATCCGTGGATGCTGAACCAGTTCACCGGCGCCACGCGCGGTTTCTGCACGGCGCCACTGGAAGCCTTCTCCTTCCATCGGCTGAAGAAGCTGATCCCGAATGCAGTGGCCTTTCATTCACCGGTGGAGTGGACCGGCATCGGCTTTCTCAGCATCGACAAGACCGCACCGGGCCAGGGACTGGAAGTCGGCAAGAAGCTCGCGACCCTCGTGCCGATCACCAAGACGCTGATCGTGGTCGACAAGGATGTGGATGTGCTCAATCGCACCGAGGTCATGCAGGCTGTCGGCGCGCGCTGGCAGCCGTATCCGGCGGCGGAGATCATCAAGGAAGCGCGCGGCATGCCGCTCGATCCGAGTGCACCGAAGCGCCCCATGAGCAGCAAGATCGTCATCGATGCCACGCGTCAGTGGCCGGAAGAAGGCGGTCCTGCGGTCTATCCCGAGCGCAACCGCGACCTGTTGAACAAGCTGGCACCCGAAGCGAAGAAACTGGTGGACGCGCGCTGGGAGGAATACATGCGCGGCTGGAAACGCGATCGCGGCTGGTAGGAGCGCCTTCAGGCGCGATACTGCGCGTGACAGCAGCAGCCTCAGGGCAAGAAATCCTCGATCCTGCTGCCGGAGATCAGGTTGTCCATGGCCGAGAAGTGCGCGTCGAGGCTGAGTACTGCGTAGCCGTGTTGCAGAGCCACGGCACCAATCCACAGGTCGTTGATCGGCACCGGCCGACCTTTCCGGCGCAGGCTGGCAAACAGTGCGGCGTAATGCTCGGCTGTTTCCACATCAATGGTCGACATACGAACGCGCGGCGTGTGGATGAATGCGTCAAGTTCGCGGCGGTTTCGTGCCGCATGGCTGCCGCAGGCGAAGCCACCCAGTAACTCGCCAAGCACAGTCGGGCAGAGCGCGATCTCCGGCGCGCGGCGCAGTACCGCGTTGACATCCGGATCACCGCGCTTGAAAGCGACGTAGGCACTGGTGTCGAGCAGGATCCGCTTCAACGCCAGAGATCCTCGTCCACCTGTGCGAATTTCACCGTTGCGTCCTCGAACTCGCGGGCTTCCTGTGCGCTCCAGGTCCCGGCGAGCCGGTCGAGATCATCGTGCTCGACCGGGGTCACGGAACGCTTCTGGCCGTTGCCCTCATTGAGCATCTCGGTGATGAGCCCGTTCAGGCTGATGCCGCGCCGGCGTGCCGTCTCCTTGAGTTTCCGCAAGGCTTTTTCCTCCACTCCCCGCACGCTGATATTCGCCATGCCATCACTCCAGATATCACGTGATGGCAGAGATGATAGCAGCTGGTGAATGATCCGGAATGCGGGGGCGCGCACGGTTTGCAGGTTACAGCGGCGGGCATGGCCGGGACAGCCAGACTATCGGGCAAGTTCGTACCGATTTGCCAGCACTGGCCGGTATTGGCCGGCACGCCGCTGCCGGGGGTGCCAGATGTCTGAACTGCAGCGGGCCGGCTCTTGCAGCTCAGGGCGGGCTGGGGCGGCGGCCGCGCCGATTTTTTTTACCATTCTGGTGTGGCGACATTAGCTCGCACCTGCCCCAGCCCTTGAGGTTTTAACAGTACGCGGCGACGGTTGCAGTTTGCTGACGAATTGAAGACGGAGCCGTCACGGCACTAGCGGAGCTGCGCGGATTCACCGGCCGACAGGAGCAGCAACTGGCTCGCCTCAACCAGATCATCAGCACCGCCCACAGGCCCGTCCGTGACGCCGTGGGCCTGCACGTTGGCGAGCAGAACGATTTCGGCCGGGGTGCCCCCGAGCAGTCGCGTGACATCAATGATGCCGGATGATTCCCAGGCGCCGATCTCGCCGTGCTTGCTGTCGGTGCTGCCCCTCGGCACCGCGCTGCGATCGATGACCGCAATCCGGCGTGGGGCTGAGGCCTCTGTCGGGTCCAGCGCCCATATTGAAGCTTCGATGCCGGAGTCAGCGCCAAACGTGGCGCGCTTCGTCGCCCGGTCTTCCTGCACGTAGATCCGGCCATCGCTGGCCCACACCAGGTTGTCCGGGCTGCGCAGGCCGCGATCAGCTGCCTCGTCGCTGTCGTAGAACAGCCGGATACGCGCCCTGGCCGCGAGGCCGCCGCCATCCGGTGTGAAGCTGATGTCGATGAGGTACACGTTACCCCAGTCGTCGGCCGGGAAACGTCCACCGTGGCCCGTCGAGGCGAATACCACCTGCGTGCCATCGCGGGGATTGGTGTGGAGGTCCTCCGGTCGCGAGTACATGAATGCACCCAGCAACTCCGCGCGCCGGCGCAGTTCGGCATCGTTGAAATAGCCGGCGGTATCTGTCGTCTCATCGGGTTGGCCGTCCTTGGTACGCGTCGCGAGGGATACAAACCGACCCTCCCGCTCCGTGCCGGACCCGAACCACTGCTGCGGCGTCTGGTCCCCGTTGTCCGCAACCCACACATGCAACTGCCCCCGGGCAAGTCCGTTGCGCTCAATGAAGTTGCCACCCGGAATTTTCTGGCCGATCCACAAGTACAGCGGCGCGCGACCGAACTCCAGATCGTCGCCCAGCAGAAGAGCCACATGGCCATCGGACCTGGTGCCATCCGGCGTCGTCAGCGCGGCACTGTTTTCCCAGGAGCCCCGGCCCAGCTCCGGGAGTGCCCACAGCGTCCCGCCCTCGACATCCAGGGCGTAGATCGTCCCGCCCTGCGGATGCCCTTCCGTCCGTGTCACTTCCTCGTGGGCAATGAGAAGTCGATCCACGAAGCCCTGCTCGCCGGCAGACCAGCCCGACGCCGAGCAGAAGGACTCCAGGCCCGCACTTCCACGACCCGTCGTCGCGTTGATCTGGCCAGCGTCCACCACAACCTGCCCGGAGCGGTCGCGGACTTCGCGATAGGCGAGACGGGCGGAGGTGATCTGCCGTGTTTCGCGGTCGATCAGGAAGCGGGTGATGCGGGACCCGCTGAGTTGCGTACCATTGGCCAGGCGATAGCGCTGGCCCTCGCTGGCTCCAAGCTCGTGAGTGACCAGGAGTTCGACGAACCGGGCGTCCCGGTCCTTCGCCGCAAAGGCGACCATACCGTCCAGCACACCGGGCGGGCGGTAGTCGCCCACCGACTCACCGGTGGTGTGCAGCACCTGCGCCGAGAATCCGCTGCCGGGTGCGGCGATCAGCATTGGCTTCTGAGGTAACTCCGCAACGACAGGACGGCCTGGGGAATTGCAACCAGCCAGCGCCAGGCCGACAGCAAGCAGGGCAGTTACGGTCCGCCACGGATAATCCCGGTATAACGAGGGCTTCATTTAAACCAGCCAGAGTCGTGATTGAATGATGCCTTAGGTCAGGTTACCGACCTTCGGCGCAGGCCTCATCCACAACGGTATTGGCCAGCACGCCAATACCGTCGATCTCCACTTCCACCTGGTCGCCGGCCTTCAGCCAGCGCGGCGGTTTGCGCGCGAAGCCGACGCCGCTCGGCGTGCCGGTGGCGATGATGTCGCCGGGATTGAGCTGACAGAAGCCGGAACAGTAGGCGACGATCTGCGGTACGTCGAAACACAGATCGGAAAGTGGCGCAGCCTGCACGGTCTCGCCATTGACGCGGGTGCTGAGCTTCAACCTGGCTGGATCAGGAATCTCGTCAGTCGTCACCAGCCAGGGGCCGCAGCTGCCGCTGGCGGGAAAATTCTTGCCGGGAATGAACTGTGTCGTGTGGTTCTGCCAGTCACGCACGGAACCATCCAGCAGGCAGGTGTAACCGGCGACGTAGTCGAGAGCTTGAGCTGCCTCGAGATAGCGCGCTGGCCGCCCGATCACGACGGCAAGCTCGCCTTCGTAATCGTACTGCGTCGAGATCTGCGGGCGGCGCACCGGCTGCCCATGCCCGACCATGGAGTCGTTGAAGCGGATGAAGACACCAGGATAAGCCGGCCGTTTGCGGCCCATCTCGTGGATGTGCTCGAGATAGTTCATGCCCACGCAGATGATCCGGCCGGGGTCAGGGATCGGCATGGCGAACTGCAGCGCGCCCGGATCAAGCGGCGCCGAGTCCCGCACCGCAGCAGCAAGCTCGGCGAGCGCTCCGCCAGCCAGCACCGACTTCAGATCCGGGTAGCGTGCGAGAAACGCGGGCGGCGCCGGTCGGACTCCGGCATCTGAAACGACACCGTAACCGGACTGCTGCTGATGATGAAAACTGGCAATGCGCATGACG
>JAUPLK010000030.1 GCA_030836925.1 Pseudomonadota bacterium | reverse complement strand
AACTCGGGATCCACCGGTCGGCTGATGCGGTAGAGCTCACCGCGTTGCTCGAGAAGGCTGACAAGTCCTCTGAAATCCAGCACGGACGATTCTCCTGCGGCAAGCGCTTCGGGGTTCCCATTCTAATGGAGGAACAGGCCTGGCAGTCTGGTCCGGGGCGCGTGTCCGCCAGTCAGACTGTCCCTGCCGGCAGGGCGGAGTTACCATCACACCGCAAGGCAGCCGTCCTGCAGGGCTGGCTGCGGTCATCCATATCCGGGAGGAGCATATGTCATACCAGGAGCCGGGAAACGAGTTGTCCGCAAGGACGCGGGACATGCACCGGGCAATCGAGTCGCTGAAGGAGGAACTCGAGGCTGTTGACTGGTACAACCAGCGCGTCGATGTGTGCCAGAACGAGGAACTGAAGGCAATCCTCGCGCACAATCGTGACGAGGAAAAAGAGCACGCAGCCATGCTCCTCGAGTGGATTCGACGCAATGACTCGACGATGTCGAAAGAGCTGAAGGACTATCTTTTTACCAGCAAATCGCTGGCCCATGACTGAGCAGACGTGAACGCGGAAGTTCAGTCGCAAGCGGCTGCGGGAGAGGATGGGTTGCGTATCCGGGAGCAATTCCTCGCGGAGTTGAGCAAGGCCCTGCAGTGTGGAGAGTGCTGGGGCCTGACACTCAGTCAACCCCTGTCGGCGCAAGCCGGTGGTGGCGTTCTCCGGGTCGAAAAGATCAGTGTCCGGCCGGTCGAGATCTCGGGCCGGGTTTGCTATCAGCGGGCTGAGCGCAGGGGCAAACAGGAGTTTCACCAGAACCTCAGCGCGGATGAGCTGCTGAGTCGTGCCCGGGACGAAGTTGGTATCAACTTTGCGCAGGCTGACCTCTACACCAGCTCGGCCGACCTGTCGCTGCGCATGCCGGACCGCAATGGCGCGCAGATCACGCGGCGAAAACCTTCTCGTGCGGCGCCGGTGCTTGCTCATGACAGGCGCAAGCGATACCTCATTCCCGAAGGTGAGCCTTGCGCTTTCATGCAGGAAATCGGCGTGATGACCCCGGCCGGACTGGTCAAGGCAGCAAAGCAGGCCAAGTTCCGGCAGGTTAACCGCTTTCTGGAACTCGTGGATGATGCGTTGCCCGAGCTGTCGCCGGAGGGCACCCTGCGCGTGATCGATTTCGGTTGCGGAAAGAGCTATCTGACCTTCGCGCTCCATCATCTGCTGAAGAATATCCGTCAGCGTGACGTCGAAATCCTCGGTCTCGACCTGAAGGCCGGTGTTGTGCGCGATTGTCAGCGTATCGCCGAAAAGCTGGGCTGTGCCGGGCTTCGATTCGAAGTCGGGGATATTGCCGGCTATGCACCAGCCGCCCAGGTGGATCTGGTCGTGACGCTGCATGCCTGTGATACGGCCAGTGATGCGGCGCTCGCCCAGGCCATACGCTGGGGGGCAAAAGTCATCCTCGCCGCACCCTGCTGTCAGCATGAGGTGTCCGCCTTGCTGCCTGCAGACGTGCTGCCCGGCATGCTGAGGTTCGGCATTCTCAAGGAGAGATTCGCGGCGCTGGCAACTGATGCGCTGCGTGCGGCACTGCTCGAGCGCGCCGGGTATCAGACACAGATCGTCGAATTCATCGATCTCGAGCACACGCCGAAGAATCTGCTGCTCCGCGCAGTCCGCCGGAAGCAGCCGGATGCCGGTGCTGCTGCCGCCTTCGAATTGCTCAAGAGCCAGCTGGGCATCGGCGAGTTCGGCCTGGAACGCCTGCTGACCTCGCAACGGGCGCGATGAATCCGGATTTGACCAACGATGGTGGCACCCTGACGGTGAAACCGATCGGTTTCGTCAAGGCAGCTGCAAGGACCCGGGTCGAGGCTCCGCGTCAGCCCCCGGCGGCGGCGGGGTTGCGAGGGCGCATAGAACTGCTGCCGGGTCACAATTTCGAGCACGCGCTGCAGGATCTCGACGGGTGGGACTATATCTGGGTGGTGTTCTGGTTCCATCAGAACAAGAGCTGGCGGCCCAAGGTGCTGCCGCCGCGCAGTACCTCGGGCCGCAAGGGAGTCTTCGCCACACGTGCACCCTACAGGCCGAACCCGATCGGACTGTCCGCACTGAAGCTGGAAAAAATCGAAGGGCTCATTCTGCATGTGAGCGATGTGGACATGCTGGATGGCACCCCGGTGCTCGACATCAAGCCCTACGTGCCCTACACCGACGCTCAGCCCGCCGCTCGCAGCGGCTGGCTTGAGACGGCGGGTGTCCGGTCGGATGCCACCGGGGCGTCTCCTGATCCCGTCAGGCCTTATCAGGTGGTATTTTCCGACGAAGCGGCAGGGCAGGTGGCATGGATCGAGGCCCATACCGGACTGGCCATGCATGAGCGGATCCTGAACATCCTGTCGATGGGGCCGGAGCCGCATCCCTATCGACGTATCCGTCCCGATGGACCAAAGTTTTGCCTTGCCATCAAGGAGTGGCGGGTTCGCTTTCAGGTGGATAAGCAGTGCGTAGAGGTTCAGACCATAGGCACGGGCTACCGGCCTGCACAGCTGACGGAGACCGGAAACGCCATGATTGATACCCATCGTGCTTTCCTGCAGCAGTTCGCTGATTCCCGGTTCAGGGACTGAAAGCCGGAGTATCTATGGGTGCATACCGCAGGTCGACGATGGTCAGTTCCTGACTGCCGGCCGGCGCATGAAAGAGCAGCGTGTCGCCCACCCGCGCCTTCAGCAGGGTACGAGCCAAGGGTGAGACCCAGCTGATGCGGCCGAGTGCCAGATCGATTTCGTCGACGCCGACGATGGTGACCGTGTGCAGTTCACCGGATTGGCCCGCGTAGCTGACGGTGGCGCCGAAGAAAACCTGGTGGGCACGATCACCACGCGGTTGCTCCGGGTCGATCACTTGAGCCAGGTCGATGCGCTTGCCCAGAAAGCGGATGCGCCGGTCGATCTCGCGCAGGCGCCGCTTGCCGTACTGGTAGTCGGCATTCTCGCTGCGGTCACCATTCCCGGCCGCCCATGAGACCACCGCGGTTACGGCCGGTCGCTCCTTGTGCAACAGATACTGCAGTTCGTCTTTCAGGCGCTGCAGACCACCCGGTGTGATGTAGTTTCTGGCTCCGCCCGGCAGCGTCAGCGCAACCGGTCCGCCACCGGCGCCCTCGTCGTCCTCGTCATCGGGATCAGGCTCCCGGGTAAACGCCTTGTTCATCAGTCGCTCCAGACCATTTGGCCCAGCTTACGCCACAGACAGTCCGCATGGCGGTGCTATCTGGTATAAACACAGCCCCCAAGTATCTGGAGTCGCGCCGTGGCTACAAAGCAGTATGCAAGTCCACCCGCCATGCAGGTCGAAACCAACCGTACCTACAAGGCAGTCATCGAAACCGGCAAGGGCAGCATAGAAATAGAGCTGTTCCCCGAGCACGCGCCGAAAACGGTGAACAATTTCGTGTTTCTGGCCCGCGACGGTTTTTACGATGATGTGACTTTTCATCGCGTGATTGCCGATTTCATGATCCAGGGCGGCGACCCGACCGGCAGCGGACGGGGTGGTCCCGGCTACCGCTTCGAGGATGAGTTTGCTGGCAATCCCCTGCGGCACGAGCGCGGGGTGATCTCGATGGCCAATGCCGGACCTGGCACCAATGGCAGCCAGTTCTTCATCACCCACGGCCCACAACCGCACCTCGACGGCCGGCACACCGTCTTTGGCAAGGTCAGCAAGGGGCTCGATGTGGTCGATGCGATCCAGCAGGGTGATTCCATGATCAAGGTCACCATCACCTGACACCGATCTCGTGGCAATAAAAAAGGGGTGCCGGTATCGCTACCGGCACCCCGACCTGATCAGCAAACCAGGCTGGATTAAGCCTCGTCAGCCGCCTTGCGTGCAGCACGGTTCTTGAAGGTGGGAACCGCCTCAAGTACCCAGTTGCCGCTCGTGCGGCGACCCGGGGACGGGATCGCATAGACCTTGTCCTTGCCGTGACGCTTCTTGAACTCGGTCCAGTTGATGCGCCAGCCCATGTCGTCGAACTTGGCCAGCCATTCGCGGTAGGCGACGACAGCCTTGTCGGCGGGCATCAGCACTTCCTTGACGTTGTTCATCGGCGTCTGCGTGGGCTGCAGATCGACCAGGATCGTGATGTCCTGACCCGCGATGACCTTGTTGCGGGCGTGGATCGGGCCATCCTTCTCCGGCTCAAGCAGGAAATTCCGCATGTTCAGGAAGAAGATCTTGGTCTTGTTGTCATCAACCGGCTGTTCGAAGAAATACTGACGGAAACCCTGGGTCTTCGACAGGGTGATGTAGGTCGGCATTGCATTCGGGCCGTAGGTACCGCCGCCAGCGAAAATATTGGTGCGCTCGGTCTTGGCGTTGCCCCATGGCGTCGCCTGGCCGCCGGCGGTGATGTGGTCGGACTGCGGCAGCGGCGGGGAGTCGAACTCGTGCATGAACCAGAAGCCCCAGCCCTGACGGTGATCTTCCGTCGCGTAGTCGCGGACCTTGTAGGTGTCGCGATTGATGGCCGAGTGGCCATGGGTCGGATGCACGAACTCGTTGTGCGCCGGGTCGAGGCCGTTTTCGATGGAGCGCTCGTAGTAGTAATCGACTTCGAGCACCAGCACCTGGTTGGCGCGCCAGCCCGGCTGGCCGTATTCCTCGACGTTCAGCAACGGCGGACGGGTGGCTTCCGGCTCATCGCCGAGGAAGGCAAACACGATGCCGTACTTTTCCTGAACCGGATAGGAGTCGACCTTGGCGCGCGGGGGCGGCTTGGTGCCGTATCCGATCGAGGGGATGTTTTTGCACTCACCGTCGCCACCGAACTCCCAGCCATGGTAGGGGCAGACGATGCAGTTGTTCACGATGCGCGGCTTGCCGGCCAGTGACCAGCCACCGCCAAGCGATGCACCACGGTGGGTACAGGTATCGCTCAATACATGGGCTTTGCCCTCGTCGTCACGGAATGCGACGAGATTGCAGCCAAGCACCTTCACCTTCTCGGGCTTGCCGGGACCGAGGTCTTCACTGCGAACAATCGGGTACCAGAAATTTATATACACGCCATTTACTCCTCTTGAGAATCTCAGCAAAACTTGGGTCATTTATGGCTCAGCTGACCCGGAATCACCCTGATCTAGATCAGGTCGGTCTACTTCATTTCAGTATCGTCACTGCACGTCATTTATCCCGGCGCGACTGTAGCCTAGTCCAGGCGAGTGTTCACCGGTTCTTGCCCAGCTGTGCATCCAGTGCACGCGGAAACAGCACCTTGTTCTCCTTGTACATGTGCTCGACCATGTCCTGGTCGAAACGGGCGACTCCGGCCAGCATCTCCTGCCAGGTCGCATCTGCACCGGCAGGCGCGGCATAGCCGTCCGTGTATTCACGCATCTTCTTCAGGGAGCCGAGCGCCGCTTCGTGCTCGGTCTCCATGCAGGCGATAGGCCCACCCACGGCATCGCCGCAACGTGTGGGCTTGACGTCAGCGTGGACCGCCAGATCCCGAATCATCGCAAACAGGGCTTCTTCCTCGTGCGCCAGATGGGACTCGAGCTCGGTGGCCACGTGCTGCATTTCCAGTTTCAGGGCCGCAAGTCGGCCCTCTTCTGGATGGGCCGTGGCTACCTGGGCGGTCAGGCTGGTCAGAACCGGCAGGTTTTCCCGCAGGTAACGGTGGTGTACGTCTTCGATATGTTCAACGAGTTCAAGCAGCGACATGGCCTTGAAGGGTGCAATATCGATCGGCGGAACATCCTCCGTGATATTCGCCGACTGCAGCATGTTGAGCAAAATGCCGGGGTTGAAGCCGAAGTTCCAGCACAGCTCGCCGATGGTAACCCCGGGATCGTCCCCGTCGCGGAAAATACCCGTGGAAATCAACGTCTGCATCACGCCGGGCGGACCGCTTTTCAGGTCTGCAACCGTGCTGCGTGAGGTGAGTGTCAGCATTTTTGTCTCCCGGCAACGGCCGCGCGTGACGCACGAACCGGATCAGAATCATTCTTGATGTGACCACAACATGCCTCAGTCGCGGTGAGAGCCATATAAGGGTTTTTACGCAATTGCTCCGCGAGGAGCCTGATATGCTGCACCCTGGATAATCCAGCCTTTCATGCGGAGCGAGTGACCATGACGACCAAGTTCCTGTTGCCGGAATCCGAGCTGCCGACACACTGGTACAACGTGGTGGCCGACCTGCCAAGTCCGCCGCCGCCACCGCTGGGGGCAGACGGCAAGCCGGCGACGCTTGACGCGCTGGCAGCGATCTTCCCGCCCGGGCTGATCGAACAGGAGGTCAGTGCCGAGCGCTGGATCGCCATTCCGGAAGAGGTGCGGGAAATATTCAAGCTCTGGCGCCCGAGCCCGCTGTACCGGGCGCATCGCCTGGAAAAAGCACTGAAGACCCCGGCACGCATCTATTACAAGAACGAATCGGTCAGCCCGACCGGATCCCACAAGCCCAATACTTCGATCCCGCAGGCCTGGTACAACAAGCAGGCCGGCATTCGGCGTCTGGCGACCGAGACCGGTGCGGGTCAGTGGGGCTGCTCGCTGGCACTGGCCGGTCAGCTGCTGGGGCTCGAGATTCGTGTCTACATGGTCAGGGTCAGCTATGAGCAGAAGCCCTACCGCCGCTCGATGATGCAAACCTGGGGCGCAGAGGTTTTTGCCAGTCCGACCAATCTGACTGCTGCGGGACGGCAGATCCTGCAGAAAAATCCCGATACGCCGGGTTCGCTCGGCATTGCCATTTCAGAGGCTGTGGAAGAGGCGATCGGACGTGCCGACACCAACTACGCACTGGGCTCGGTGCTCAACCATGTGATGCTGCACCAGACGGTGATCGGACTGGAGGCGCGCAAACAGATGGCGCTCGCCAACGACTACCCGGATGCGGTGTTTGGCTGCTGTGGCGGTGGTTCGAATTTTGCCGGCATCGCCTTTCCGTTCTTCGCTGACAAGGCGGCGGGGCGTGAAGTCCGCTTGGTGGCTGTCGAACCCACGTCCTGTCCGACACTGACCAAGGGCATCTACACCTACGACTTTGGCGATGCCACCGGCCTGACACCGCTCCTCAAGATGCACACGCTGGGCCATGACTTCGTGCCGCCAGGCATTCATGCCGGTGGGCTGCGCTACCATGGCGCTTCACCGCTGGTCAGCCAGTTGGTCGATGCGCAGCTGGTAGAGGCGATGGCGATACCGCAGATCGAAACCTTCGAGGCCGGCCTGCTCTTTGCGCGTACCGAAGGGATCGTGCCGGCACCGGAGTCCACCCATGCGCTGGCGGCCACGATCCGCGAGGCAAAGCGGTGTGCAGAAACCGGGCAGAGCCAGTCACTGCTGGTCTGCCTGTCAGGTCACGGTCACTTCGACATGTCCTCGTATGACCGCTATTTTGCCGGTGAATTGCGCGACTACGACTATCCGGCAGAAGCCATCAAGGATTCGTTGGCCCACCTGCCGAAGTTTGCCTGAACGACTTCAATCCCGCGGCTGTGTCGCGGGATCGGGAAACAGGCTGGAGCTGTACCCGAAGCGGCTGAAATCACGGATCCGCATCGGGTACAGCTTGCCGATCAGGTGATCGCACTCGTGCTGTACCACGCGGGCGTGAAAGCCTTCCGCTACGCGATCGATGGACAGGCCTTGCGCATCAAAGCCACGGTAGCGGATGCGACTGAAGCGCGGTACCACGCCATTCATGCCGGGCACCGACAGGCAGCCTTCCCAGTCCTCTTCTTCCTCGGGTCCCAGTGCCTCGATCGCCGGGTTGATGAGAATTGTCTGCGGTACGGCAGGCGCATCCGGATACCGCTCGTTGCTCTCGAAGCCCATGATCACGACTGCCAGGTCCACGCCGATCTGCGGCGCGGCGAGGCCGACGCCTTCGGCGGCTGTCATCGTCTCGAACATGTCCCGGATCAGTGCATCGAGATCCGGGCTGTTGAATCGAAGCACGGGTTTCGCGACGCGGAGCAGGCGCGGGTCGCCCATTTTCAGAATTTCATGGATGGCCATGGGCAGGACGAGTGCTCGCAAGTGATAATGAGTGCCCGCATAGTCTGCCACAGGGTGTGACACGTGATGGACAGCAAGGCGATCAATTCGCTGGCCGGGCAGCGCGGGTTTCGGAGTTTTTATACCGACCTCGTTGCTGATCCGCGGGCAGTCCGGGTCTGTACCGGTCTGTCCTGTCATCTGGCCGGTGCCCGTTGCGCTGATGTGGCCGGTAGCGATCCCCCGGCGCGTGCGGTCCAGTGCCTGGGCTATTGCGACCGGTCGCCGGCCCGCCTGCTGCCCGACGGCCAGATCGTTCTGACAGCAGGCAGCAGTGCGGCATCGATCCGCAACATCGCCAGAGAAGCCATCGTCACTGCCCGCATTGGCAAGGGCGACTTTGCCGATCTGGAGCGTGCGCGGTCGGTTGGTGTTTACCAGTCACTTGCCCACGCACTCGGGCGGACGCCTGCAGAGGTGCTTGCAGCGGTCGAAGATTCGGGCGAACAGGGGCGCGGTGGCGCAGGCTTCCCCACCGGGCGCAAATGGCGTCTTGCCGCCGAATCGGCGGGCACTGCTCGATACGTAGTCGCCAATGGCGACGAAGGTGACCCCGGTTCTTTCATCGATCGCGTTCTGCTTGAGCATGATCCCCACGCGATACTCGAGGGCATGGTGCTGTGTGCCTTCGCGATTGGCGCCACCGCAGGGGTGGTTTATATCCGCTCCGAGTATCCGACCGCACAGTCGAGGATGCAGACCGCCATCCAGCAGGCACGAGCGGCGGGACTGCTGGGAGCCGGTATCTGCGGTTCGTCCTTCGCTTTTGACGTGCAGGTCGTTGCCGGTCATGGCAGCTATGTCTGTGGCGAAGAGACGGCGCTGCTCAATGCCATCGAAGGCCGGCGTGGCGAAGTCCGTGTACGCCCGCCCTATCCGGCTGCGCAGGGACTGTTTGGCCAACCTACGGTGGTCAACAACATCGAGACACTGGTCAACATTCCGTGGATCATCGGGCGGGGCGCGGCGGCTTTTCGCAGGCTGGGTACGGCTGATTCACCCGGCACCAAGGCCTTCTGCTTCAACCAGGGTTTTGCCCGGCCCGGCATCGTGGAAGCCGAATTTGGCCTGCCACTCCGCGAGCTGATCGAGACGCATGGTGGCGGTGGCCGGGATGGGCGTCCACTTGCCGGTATCGCGCTCGGCGGCCCGATGGGCAGCATCTTGCTGCCTGGGGAGTGGGACGTGCCGCTGGACTACCGGCAACTGGCCAGACGCGGCATCCAGTCGGGTCACGGTGGTCTGGTCGCGCTGCCAGCGGATACCGACTGGCAGGCACTGATGGTGCACTGGCTCGAATTCATGGTCCAGGAGTCCTGCGGCAAGTGTGTCCCGTGTCGCCTGGGTTCGGCGCAGGCGCTGGCGCTCGCACGGCAGGCTGATACCGATGAGGCTCACCGGAAACTTCCCGCCCTGCTGGATCTCATCGCAACCACCAGTCTGTGTGGCTTTGGGCAGTCGCTGCCCGGGCCTGTGGAGCGACTGCGTGCGCTGGCGCTGGCCGCAGGAACGGCGCGATGATGGCTGTGCTGCAGATCGATGGCATTGAAGTCGCCTGCATGCCGGGCGAAACGCTGCTGGAATTGGCCCGTCGGGTCGGGTTGGGAACGCGCATACCCACGCTGTGCCACCTGGCGGGCTCGCTGCCGGAAGGGGGATGCCGGCTGTGCCTGGTGGAGGTGGAAGGCAGGCCGCGACCGGTGGCTGCCTGCCACTCGATGGCCGAGGCGGGGCAGGTGGTCAGGACCTCAACTCAGCGCTTGCATGAACTGCGGCGGGGGCTGCTGCAACTCTGGGCTGATGCCACACCCGCGGCGGCAGCCAAGGCTCTGTGTGGTAGTCATGATCGTAATATTTTCAATAACCTGCTGAACAAATATGATGTTTCTCCTGGTGCGGGAGCCAGTGCTGTCCAGCAGTCCAATGACCTTCATCCGTATCTGCGCTTTTCGGCCGAGCGATGCCTGGTCTGCCGGCGTTGCGTGCAGGTCTGCGCTGATCTGCAGGGACAGTTTGTCTATGGCGTCGGGCAACGTGGACCCGTCACGGAACTGCTGTTCGGTGTGGACAATAACTTCGATACCTCGCCCTGCGTGAGTTGCGGCGCATGTGTCGAGGTGTGTCCGACGGGTGCGCTCTTCGACATCGACCGGGAAAGTCCCAATACGGCTGCCGATACACCGGCAGTACGCTCGGTATGCGGCTATTGCGGAGTCGGCTGCAATGTCGATGTCAGGGCCGCCGAGGGTGTCGTAACGCAGATCAGCGGTACGCCTCACGCTGCCGTGAATGGCGGCCACCTGTGTGCCAAGGGTCGCTACGCACATGCCTGGCAGAACTCACCAGAGCGGCTCACCACGCCCTTGCTCCGGGTCGATGGCACGCTGCAACCGGTGAGCTGGCCGGAAGCCATCGCCTGGCTGGCCCGGCGACTGACGGAGATCCGTACGGCGCATGGGCCGGATGCGCTGGGTGCGATGAGTTCTTCACGGTCGACCAACGAGGCTGCCTATCTCCTGCAGAAACTGTTCCGCAGCGTGATCGGTACCAACAACATCGATTGCTGCGCACGTGTCTGTCACTCGTCGACGGCTTTGGGTTTGCAGCTGGTGACAGGTACGGGTGCTGCCAGCGCCTCGTATGCCGATATCGAGCGCGCTCACACCATCATCGTGGCTGGTGCGAATCCCACCGAGGCGCATCCGGTGATCGGTGCACG
>JAUPLK010000029.1 GCA_030836925.1 Pseudomonadota bacterium | reverse complement strand
GTTCCGCATCCTCCAGCGCGTTGCGCAGGATGAGCAGGAGATCGGCATCCGACAGCGGTTCGAGCACACAGACCCGTGCCCGCGACAGCAGCGCATTGTTGAGCGCGAAGGACGGATTCTCGGTGGTGGCACCGATGAATATCAGCGTGCCATCTTCAACATACGGCAGAAAAGCGTCCTGCTGGGCCTTGTTGAAGCGATGCACCTCGTCGAGGAACAGCACGGTGGGCTGACTGCGATCCGCTTCAGCGACGGCCACTGCCTCGCGGACATCCTTGACCCCCGCCATGACTGCCGAGAGCGCAACGAAGCGCGCACCGCTGGCGCCTGCGATCAGCCTTGCCAGCGTGGTCTTGCCGGTGCCAGGTGGCCCCCAGAGGATGAGCGAGTGCAGCGCTATTGGCGCACCGCCTGACACCAGATGTGCCAGCGGCTTTCCCGACCCGAGCAACTGCGACTGTCCGGCCACTTCGGCCAGCGTCCGGGGCCGCATCCGGTCGGCCAGCGGCCGCCAGTTCGCCTCGGGATGGTGAACCGGATCGCTCAGCGCTTTTCGCTTGCCCGCCATGAATCGAGGCCCGACTCCAGCCAGAAGCACCAGCGGCGCAAACCGGCGATGGAAAGAATCCAGCCTAGCAGAATGCCGGCGATGTCAGCGCCCAGATCAAGCAGTTCGGGCTGACGCGTGGCCGTGAGACTCTGCAGCAACTCGATCAGCACCCCGTAAGCGGCCAGACAGATGGCCAGCATTGGCAGACGACGCACTTCGACCACACCGGAAAACCAGAGCATCAGCGCCATGAACGCCAGCCCATGCGCGAACTTGTCGTTGTAATCGATCGGCAATTGCCCCGGCTCGGGAACCAGCGCCAGGATCAGGGTGACGGCCAGCAGGACGGCGCCCAGCGTCGCCCAGATGTGCGCATAGCGCAATGGCAGCAGTACGGTGGTCACAGCGCGCTGTCGTCGATGACATCCGCACCGGACGGGATATCGAAGCGGAAACTGCCGGCGTCCAGTCGCGGATTGATTTCGATGCGGGAAAACTCGAGCTGCGTCTGCTGCCCCAGGCGGTCATCGAGTTGCAGATGCACGAGCTTCAAACCCTGAAAGCCAAGCCGGACGGCCGCAAAATCGGCATCGGCCGCTTTGGGCACCAGCGCCACCCACTGCAGACCATCCGCCTGCCATGACTTGCCGACATTGAAACGCTCGAGCACATTCTGTTTACCCGTCAGCAAGGCTGCCGGCGTGTCACCGATACCCTCTTCCAGCTGCCGGATGATCACCTGATCCAGATCCGCTTCATAAAGCCAGAGCTGCCTGCCGTCAGCCACGATCACCCGCGCATAGGGCTGCTGATAATCCCAGCGGAACCGCCCCGGACGCTGCATGAGCACCCGACCCGCCGAATCTTCGACGACCTGCTGCCGCGAATCGACGACCCGCTGCCGGAAATCGGCACGCAAGGTCGTGACGCCGGTCAGGAAATCCTGCAACCGCTGCAGGCCTGGATCGTCGGCACCCGCCGCTGCAGCGCTGAGGCTGCAGACCAGTGCACTGCATAGCAGGAGAATGAGCCGGAGCATCAGCAGCAGACCTGTCAGTCGTCGGCCGGTGGCGGCGCGAGAACTTCCCGAAACCCGTTTGACTGCAAGGGACCGACGAGGCCCGCTGCCTCCATGGTTTCAACGAGCCGCGCAGCGCGGTTGTAACCGATCTTGAGGCGCCTCTGTATGCCGGAAACGGATGCGCGCCGCGTCTCGGCGACGATCTTCACCGCCTGGTCGTAGAGCGCGTCGGCTTCACCGTCCGCTTCCATGCTGGTGGCCGTCTCGCCGGACAGGCCCGGGATGGCAATCCCCGGACCTTCGGTGATCTCGTCGATGTAAATGGGTGCGCCACTGCCCTTGAGTGCGCCCACCACCCGGTGCACCTCCTGGTCGGAGACGAAGGCGCCGTGCACGCGCAGCGGCATGCCCGTGCCGGGCGGCAGGAACAGCATGTCGCCGTGACCCAGCAGGCACTCGGCGCCACTCTGGTCGAGGATGGTGCGCGAATCGACTTTTGCCGACACCTGGAAGGCGATGCGAGTGGGAATATTCGCCTTGATGAGACCGGTGATGACGTCCACCGACGGGCGCTGCGTGGCGATGATCATGTGCATGCCGGAAGCGCGGGCCTTTTGTGCCAGACGGGTGATCAGCTCTTCGACCTTCTTGCCGACCACCATCATCATGTCGGCCAGCTCATCGATGATGACCACGATCTGCGGCAAGGTGGTGAGCACCGGCACGGATCCGTCCATCAGCGGCTTGGCTGCATATTCGGTACCGACCAGCGGATCGGGGATCGGCTCGCCCTTTTCCGCGGCCTGCGTGACCTTGCGGTTGAAACCGGACAGGTTGCGCACCCCCAGCGCCGCCATCAGCCGGTAGCGACGCTCCATTTCCGCCACGCACCAGCGCAGCGCGTTGGCCGCTTCCTTCATGTCGGTCACGACCGGCGCCATCAGGTGCGGAATGCCCTCGTAGACCGAGAGTTCGAGCATCTTCGGGTCGATCATGATCATGCGCACATCCTGCGGACGTGCCTTGTAGAGCAGGCTCAGCACCATCGCGTTGATGCCGACGGATTTGCCGGAACCGGTGGTACCGGCGATCATCAGGTGCGGCATGCGCTGCAGATCGGCCACCACCGACTTGCCGCCGATGTCCTTGCCGAGCGCCAGCGTCAGCGGTGAGGGCATTTCTTCATAGGCCTGCGAACGCAGGATCTCCCCAAGCGTGACGATCTCGCGGGTCTCGTTGGGAATCTCGAGACCCACCGTTGGCTTGCCCGGAATGACCTCGACGACCCGCACGCTGATCGCCGACAGCGAGCGCGCCAGATCCTTGGAGAGATTGCTGATCTGGCTGACCTTGACGCCCGGCGCCGGGGCCAGCTCGAAGCGCGTCACGATCGGACCCGGCTGAACGGCAACGACCTCGACCTCCACGCCGAAGTCCTTGAGCTTGAGTTCGACCAGCCGCGACATCGCTTCGAGCGACTCTTTTGAATAGCCCGGCGGCTGCTCTGGCGGCGCATCGAGCAGCGACAGCGGCGGCAACTCGCCCGGCGCCGTGGTCGCGTCGAAGAGCGGCACCTGGCGCTCTTTCTGGGCACGGACACTGGGCGCTGTCGGGGTGAGCACGGGCTCGATGCGCGGCGGAATCTTCTTCTCCACCTTGCGGCGCTCTTTGCGCACCGTCTCCTGGCGCTCTTCCTGGGCGCGCTGGCCCTCGCTCCGGCTGCGGAAATCGCCGAGAAGCTGGCGGCCCCGGTCGACGCCGTCGAGCACGGCCTTGCCGACCCGATCCATGACAGCCAGCCAGGACAGCCCGGTAAACAGGGATATCGCCGCCAGCCAGACCGACAGCAGCAACAGCGTGGCGCCCAGCGGGCCGAGACCCGCAGCGAATCCGCGGCCGAGCAGCTCACCGAAGCCGCCGCCCGCACTTGCGGGCAGGCCGTCCGCATCGAAGTGCAGCGTCGCCAGCGCACAACTGCTGGCCAGCGTCAGCAGGAAACCACCCGTCCGGGTCATCATCAGCGTGCGGTCGATGGGTTCCGGACTGGTGCGTGCATTGAAGATGATCCAGCCGGCCAGCATCACCATGGCCGGGAACAGGATCGCCGGCGCACCGAAGAGGCTGTAGGCCACATCGGCAAACCAGGCGCCGATCGCACCGATCTGGTTGCGCAGCGGCGCGCCATCACCGGTATGACTGAAGCCCGGATCCTGCCGGCTGTAACTGAGCAGGGCCACCAGCATGATGAGGGCAACTGCACCAAGCACCCACAGCGCAGCCTCGCGCATGACGCGCGTGAGCGGCGCAGCGACGCCGCGGTTCTCGAGTCCGATTGCCCTGGACGCGCCCGATCCCACTGATTGACCCGAACTTGATGCAACAACAGCTAAAGCTTGCCCGTCAAGCAATTAGCGCAGGGATCATAGCAGCACACCGGTTCGGCGCAAGCTGCAGCCAGCGTCTCGGCAGCTTTGCCGCAACAGCACGGCATCGCCTAAACTGGCCGCATGACAGACACCAGACACACCCGGCTGCTGATCCTTGGTTCCGGACCAGCCGGATACAGTGCTGCCGTTTACGCGGCGCGCGCGAACCTCAAGCCCCTGCTGATCACTGGCCTGGAACAGGGCGGTCAGCTGATGACCACGACTGAAGTCGACAACTGGCCCGGCGGTCGCGAAGGCCTGCAGGGTCCCGAACTGATGGAGCAGCTGCGCGCACAGGTGGCGCGGCTGGATGTGGAAATGCTCAGCGACCAGATCGTGACCGCTGATCTGGCCCAAAGACCGTTTGTCCTGCAGGGCGGCTCGCAGCGCTACAGCTGCGACGCACTCATCATCGCCACCGGCGCATCGGCGCGCTACCTCGGTCTGCCTTCCGAACAGCAGTTTCGCGGCAAGGGAGTTTCAGCCTGTGCCACCTGCGACGGGTTTTTCTACCGCAAACAGCGTGTCGCCGTCATCGGTGGCGGCAATACCGCCGCCGAGGAAGCGCTCTACCTGTCCAACCTGGCCGCGCATGTCACGCTGGTCCATCGACGCGATCACCTGCGGGCGGAGAAGATGCTCGTGGACAAGCTCATGGCCCGGACACGCGACGGTGGCAACATCTCCATCATCTGGGAGCACGAGGTCGAGGCGATCACGGGCAATGACAGTGGTGTCACGGGCCTGCGCCTGCGGCCGGTGGATTCTGCGCAAGCAGAGCGCAGCATCGATGTCACCGGTGTCTTCATCGCGATTGGCCACGTGCCCAATACCGGCATATTCGACGGGCAACTCGAACTCGATCACGGCTATATCGTCGTCCAGGGCGGTCGCAGCGGTGGCGTGACGGCAACCAGCGTTCCGGGTGTGTTTGCCGCCGGTGATGTTGCCGACAGCGTCTACAGACAGGCGATCACCTCGGCCGGTTCGGGCTGCATGGCAGCCCTGGATGCCGAGAAATTCCTCGACGGCAACTCGTCCTGAACCACTGGTGCGCATCGACAGCGTCACCGGTATCGGACAAATTCCGGCGGACAGCTGGAACCGTCTGCATGGCACGCACTACCCTTTTCTGCGTCACGAGTTTCTGCTCGCGCTGGAAGAGTCCGGTTGCGCCAGCGTGGCAACCGGCTGGTCACCCTGCCACCTGACCATCCACGACGACCGGCAAACGCTTATTGGCGCAATGCCCCTCTATCGGAAGACCAACTCCTTCGGCGAATTCGTCTTCGACTGGGCATGGGCAGACGCTTACCGGCGCTCAGGCCTCAACTACTACCCCAAGTTTGTCTCGGCGGTTCCCTATACACCGGCCACCAGCACCCGCCTGCTGCATGCGCCGGAAGCCGATCCAGCTGTAGTCAAACGACTGCTGCTCGATACGGCGCTCGCCCTGACACGACAGTCGGGCGCCTCATCACTGCACCTGCTGTTTCCCGATCCGGCTGAACTGCCGCTGTTCAGTGCCGCCGGCATGTCCCTGCGCAAGGACTGCCAGTTCCACTGGACCAACCGTGACTACAGCTGTTTCGAGGATTTTCTGCGCACATTCACTGCCGAGAAGCGCAAGAAAGCACGACGCGAACGCCGCCGCATCGCCGAGTCCGGCATCACCTTCGAGCATCTCGATGGCCACCAGATCGACGACGCGCTGTGGCAGCGGTTGATGCCGCTGTATGCCAGCTCTTTCCTGCGACGCGGCCGCAATCCCTACCTGAACGAGGATTTCTTCCGGCGCATTGCCGCAGCCCTGCCGGACAATCTGCTGGTCATCCTCGCCCGCTTGTGCGGCGAACCGGTGGCCACCGCCATCTGCTATCGCAGTGCGGATGCGCTGTACGGCCGTTACTGGGGCAGTGCCGGCGACTTCCACAGCCTGCACTTCGAAACCTGCTACTACCAGGGCATCGAGTACTGCATCGCCAACGGCCTGCGGACATTCGAGCCCGGTACACAGGGCGAGCACAAGCTGGCGCGCGGATTTGCACCCACGGAGACCTGGTCCGCCCACTGGCTGTCGCACCCGCAGTTTGCCGCGGCCATCGACAACTACCTTGAACGCGAACGTGCACATATCGATGAATACATGGACAGCGCCCGCGACCATGTACCCTTCCGCAAGGAATGAGCAGATGGCCGGGGCCGACAGCCGATGCCACGCCTGACGCTTCTGCGCGACGACGACCCGCCGGAGGATTTTCCGGACCCCGAACAGGCGCTGGACGATCCGAACGGGCTGCTGGCGCTCGGCGGTGACCTGTCGCCACCACGCCTGCTGGCGGCCTACCGGCGCGGGATCTTTCCCTGGTATGAAGACGGGCAGCCCATCATGTGGTGGTCACCGGATCCGCGCGCGGTGCTGCTGCCCGGCGGGTTGCATGTGTCACGCAGCCTGCGTCGCACCTTGCGCAGCGGGCGGTTCATGGTATCGACGGATCGCGACTTTGCCGGCGTCATCGGTGCCTGCGCACAACTGCGCGCCGCCGAGGGCACATGGATCACGGCCGACATGCGCGACGCCTACCTGCGGCTGCATGCACTCGGTCATGCCCATTCCATCGAAACCTGGCACGACAACCGCCTGGTTGGCGGTGTCTACGGCATCGCCATCGGCAAGGTGTTTTTCGGCGAGTCGATGTTCAGCACAGAAACCGACGCCTCCAAGGTTGCATTGACGGCGCTCATGCAGCAGCTGGCCGGACGCAGCTTCGGCCTCCTCGACTGCCAGCTGGAGACGCCGCATCTGAACTCGCTCGGCAGTCGCCTGATGGCCCGCAGGGACTTCATCCGTGTGGTGAGTGATCTGGGCGGAATACCCGACCCGGCTGGTGGCTGGCAGACCGGCCCGCGCCCGACCCGGGAACTGTTTTGAACGCCTGATCGGGCTGCTCGCTTGCGCGGCAAAGCCACTTAGACCACAATTCGCGGCTTCTCGCCGGAGCACTCATGCCCAAAGAAGACGCCATAACGATGGAAGGTCTCGTCACCGAGACCCTGCCAAACACCACCTTCCGGGTCAAACTCGAGAACGGACACGTGGTGATCGCGCACATCTCTGGAAAGATGCGCAAGAACTACATCCGCATACTCACGGGCGACAAGGTAACGGTCGAACTGACCCCCTACGACCTGTCGAAGGCGCGCATCACCTTCCGCGCACGCTGACTCCCCGCCTCACATCGACAAGGATCAGGCCGGATCGGGCATATGCTCGAGACTGCGCGTGGCCGGTGTCGTGACCAGGCTCAGGGCACCCGCCGCATCGAGTGTCACCCGCACATGCCCGCCCTTGGCGAGATCGCCGAAGAGCAGTTCTTCGGCCAGTGGCCGCTTGATCTGCTCCTGGATCACCCTGGCCATCGGCCGTGCACCCATCTTCGGGTCATAGCCCTTGTCGGCAATCCACTGCCGGGCGGCCGGCTCAAGCTCGATGGTCACTGAATTCTTGTCCAGTTGCGCCTCAAGCTCCATCACGAGCTTGTCGACCACACGCAGAACGGCATCCGGTCCCAGCGGCGCAAACTGGATGATCGCATCGAGCCGGTTGCGGAATTCGGGACTGAACATCCGGTTGATGATGGACATGCCGTCGGTGCTGTTGTCCTGGCTCGTGAAGCCCATCGAGGGCCGGCTCATCTCCTGCGCACCGGCATTGGTGGTCATCACCAGGGTCACGTTGCGGAAGTCGGCCTTGCGACCGTTGTTGTCGGTCAGCGTCCCGTGATCCATGACCTGCAGCAGCAGGTTGAAAACTTCCGGATGCGCCTTCTCGATCTCGTCGAGCAGCAGGACCGCGTGCGGATGCTTGTTGATCGCCTCGGTGAGCAGACCACCCTGGTCAAAGCCGACGTAGCCCGGCGGCGCGCCGATCAGCCGCGAAACCGTGTGCCGCTCCATGTACTCCGACATGTCGAAGCGAATCAGCTCGATGCCGAGACAGTGCGCCAGCTGCCGGGTGACCTCTGTCTTGCCCACACCGGTGGGGCCGGCAAACAGGAAGGCACCGACCGGCTTTTCCGGCTCACGCAGTCCGGAACGGGCCAGCTTGATGGCCGAGGCCAGCGCCATGACGGCATTGTCCTGACCGAAGATCACCAGTTTCAGATCCCGCTCGAGATTACGCAGCTGATCGCGGTCTGATGCCGACACATTCTTTGGCGGGATGCGGGCCATCTTGGCAATCACGTTCTCGACCTGCGGCACATCGACCACACTGGTGCGGGTCGCCGCAGGCTCCAGCCGCACGCTGGCTCCGGCCTCGTCGATGACATCGATCGCCTTGTCCGGCAGCTGGCGCTCATTGATGAAGCGGGCTGACAGCTCGACTGCCGCCACGATGGCCTCATCGGTATAGCTGACCTTGTGATGCTCCTCGAACCTGGACTTGAGTCCCCTCAGGATCTCTACGCTCTGCGGCACGGTCGGCTCGACGATATCGATCTTCTGGAACCTGCGCGCCAGCGCATGATCCTTTTCGAATACGCCACGATACTCCCGGTAGGTGGTCGAACCGATGCAGCGCAACTCGCCGCTCGACAGCACCGGCTTGATCAGGTTGGAGGCGTCGAGCACACCGCCGGAGGCGGCGCCAGCGCCGATCACGGTATGCACTTCATCGATGAACAGGATGGCACCGGGATCCTTGGCAAGATCCTTGATGACAGCCTTGAAGCGCTTCTCGAAATCACCCCGATACTTGGTCCCGGCCAGCAATGCGCCCATGTCCAGCGCATAGATGGTGCAGCCGGACAGCACCTCCGGCACCTGCCCGTCCACGATCATCTTCGCCAGACCTTCGGCGATGGCGGTCTTGCCGACACCGGCTTCACCGACATAGAGCGGGTTGTTCTTGCGGCGCCGGCAGAGCACCTGGATCGTACGCTCGATCTCGACCTCGCGGCCGATCAGCGGATCGATCTTGCCTTCGCGGGCCTTGCGGTTGAGGTTGGTCGCATAGTTGTCCAGTGCGGTGCCCTCGCCCTCGGAGTCTTCGCCTTCAGCTGAAGGACTCTTGGGTGTCGCCTGATCATCGCGCAGCTTGGACAGACCGTGCGAGATGAAGTTGACGATGTCGAGACGGGTGACCTCCTGCAGTCCCAGCAGATAGACGGCGTGCGACTGCTTCTCGCCGAAGATGGCCACCAGGATGTTTTCCCCGCGCACTTCCTTCTTGCCGCTGGACTGCACATGGAAGACCGCCCGCTGCAACACGCGCTGGAAACCCAGCGTCGGCTGCACATCCAGATCGCTGCCCTCGGCAATCCGCGGGGTCGACTCCTCGATGAACTGTTCCAGATCCCGGCACAGGCGCGCCATGTCGGCACCGCAGCCCTTGAGGATTTCACTGACCGAGGGAACGGCGGCGACCGCCAGCAGCAGGTGCTCGACAGTCATGTATTCATGGCGCCGCGTACGGGCCTGCTGGAAAGCCTCGTTCAGACAGACTTCGAGTTCATTGCTCAACATGATGAATCAGGTCTCCTCCAGCGTGCAGAGTAGCGGATGCTGATGCTGCTGGGCGTAGGCACCAACCTGTGCAACCTTGGTCTCCGCAATCTCGTAGGTGAATACACCGCAGATTCCCTTGCCCCGGGTGTGCACTTCGAGCATCACCCGGGTGGCCTTCTGGCGGTCCATCGCAAATATCCGCTCCAGCACATCCACCACAAATTCCATCGGCGTGTAGTCGTCGTTCAGCAGCAGCACCCGGTAAAGCGGCGGCCGCTTCAGCTTTGGTCGCGCCTCTTCAAGCGCGAGACCGCGTCCATCATCGGCCCGTCGCCGGAAATCCTTGTCGCCAGAATCATTGTCACCGGGATCATTCATTGCCTAAGTCGTCTTTCGCAGCGAAACCTTGAGGGTTGAGGATACTGGTTTATTCGTACACGGCCAGCAAAACGGATTTCCGCGAGGATGCCCACAGAAGCACTGCGGCACGACGCCAAACCGGTCGCAATCCCCAGACCTGAAGGTTGCTTTATTCGCCTGCTCGCCGCAGAGTAAAAGATTATGCTGAATCTCCATGACTTTACGGGGCTTTTCAGGCCGGTCAAGACCGGCTTGATGAGCCGGAACAGGCCGGAACAGGCAGCATGCTGAGCATACCCGCACCCCTCAATCGCTGGACTGAGCAGAGTCCGGCACAGCTGGCCGCGATGGCACTGGATCGCCTGCCCGCCTGGGTCTCGATCCTCGCCGTGCTGCTGCTGGGCTACTACCTGGCAAGACTGGTCTGGCTGCTGTACCCGGTCCCGGAAAATCCGCCCTGGCTGCCGCCGGCCATGCTGCAATCCACCTCTGCGGTCGCAGTCAGCCAGAGCGACTATGCGAGCATCGGTGCCGCACATCTGTTCGGCGAAGTGTCGCGCGATGTGCCGGCCATCAGCAGCGATGCGGCACTGACAGCACCAGATACCGGCCTGAGCCTGCAACTGCGCGCAACCATCACCGCAGACGACCCGAAGGTTGCCCATGCGATCATTGCCGACAGCAGTGGCGGCGAAAAAGTGTACTTCGCCGAAATGCCTCTGCCAGGCGGGGCCGTACTGCAGAAAATCCAGCCTGATCTGGTCATACTGAGCCGGGCGGGCCAATTGGAGGTTCTGCGCCTGCCGCGCGCCACGGGTAGTGGAAGTCCCGCTGCTGCTGCGCCCAGTGCGGCACGATTCCCGGTCGTGCAGGCGGAAGTTGAAGAATTTGTCACACAGAACACGGCCGGCTTCCTCGAAGTCGTCCGGCCACAGCCCTTCATGCCAAACGGGCAATTGAAAGGCTATCGTATCTACCCCGGA
>JAUPLK010000189.1 GCA_030836925.1 Pseudomonadota bacterium | reverse complement strand
AGCGCCTCTTCGCTGCCCACCACACGCGGTCGGAAGATATCGGCGACCCGGAAGTTCTGGCGCGCATCGCAGCCGGGGCCGGGATGGCGGGCGACGACCTGGCGGCGAGGCTGCGCAGCGATACCGATGAGGATGTGGTCCGGGCGTTGATCGACGAGGCCCGCCGGGCGGGTGTGACGGGCGTACCGTTTGTGGTCTTCGATCAGCAGCAGGCCGTATCCGGTGCCCAGTCGCCGGAGGTCTTTGCGGAGATCCTCGACCAGGTGGTGGCCGCCCGCAGGCAGGTCGGATGACCTGTCTGCGGGCGGTCCTGTTAGCCGTCTAGTTGCCGCTCGCCGGTGCTGTCGGCGCCGCTGCACCTTCACCTTCAGCCACCGGTGGCCGCGGCTCGCCGAATTCCGGCGCTTCCTGCTTGACCTGCTTCTTTGCCTCGGCTGCGAGGGTCTTCTTCATTTCCTCGTAGGCCTTGTCCGCGTCGATGCCGGACTGCTTCTTCAGGTCTTCGATGTGCGTCTGGATCTTCTTGCGCTGGACCATCTCCTGCAGGCGGTCCTTGACTTCCGCCAGCGTCGGCAGGGTCGGTTTGCGGGTGTCTTCCAGAAGGATCACATGCCAGCCGAACTGGGTCTGCACGGGAGCCGTCGTGTACTTGCCCTTCTCGAGGGCGGCGACGGCATCGGCAAAGGGCTTGACCATGGTCTGCGGTGCGAACCAGCCCAGATCGCCACCGTTGGCAGCGGACGGGTCCTTCGACTTTTCCTTGGCGAGCTTGGCGAAGTCAGCGCCTTCGGTGAGCTTTACGATAAGCGCTTTGGCCGTGGTCTCGTCATCCACCAGGATATGGCGGGCCGAGTACTCCAGCGGTACGGCGGCGACCTGCGCGTCATATTCGGCACTGAGATCCGCGTCGACGACGGGGTGCTCGTCCAGATACGTGCGCATTGCCGCTTCGCTGAGCACGTTCATGCGCAGCACGCGGAGCTGTGCGGCCACCTCGGCCTTGCGGTCGAGGCCGGCTTTCTCGCCGGCGTCCGCGGCAATCTGCATGGTCAGATACTGGTCGAAGGCCTGGCGCAGTTCGTCGGGCGTGAGTTCAGCCTCGGTCTTGCGCGTCGCTGCGGTGACGAAGGCTTCGAAATTTGCCGCTGACTGTTCTGGCGTCAGTGGCTCGACCTCTTTCTTGACGCAGGCCGACAACAGCAGTGCGGCGACTAGCGCCGGGATATACAGACGGTGGTGCATAAGAGCCTCTTGGTCCTGTGGCGTTGGTGGAGTTCAGGTTTTTCGTGCGGGCTTGCCCAGTTTGCCCTTTTTTCGCGGCTTTTCGCGAGCTTCCGGTGCGCTGCCCTCGAAGGGTGAGCCATCCGGCCGGATCTGCAGCTGCTGGCCGACGACCCAGACCGTCTTCAGATGCCGCAGGATCTCCCGCGGCATGCCGTCGGGCAAGTCGATCAGCGAGTGATCGTCGCGGATATCGACACGACCGATGTACTGGTTTTCCAGCCCGGCCTCGTTGGCTATCGCGCCGACGATGTTGCCCGGCTTCACGCCGTGCTGGTGGCCGACAGCCAGACGATAGCGGACCATACCCGGTCTGACGCCTGCCTGCGAGCGCGGTGGACGCTGGTCAGGCGCCGCCGAAGCCGGGCGTTTGGCCCGCTCCAGCGGTGAACTTGCCGCACGCTCCGGTCGTTGCGGCCGGTCTGGCCGGTCTGGCCGGTCTGGCAGCGACTGTCGGGGCGGACGTGCGGTACGCACGGGCTCTGCGACCAGCAGTGGCACATCCCCCTGCGCGATGCAGGCCAGTGCGGCCGCGATATCCAGTGCCGGGGTGCCGGTTTCAATTTCAAATTGCTCGACGATCTGCCGGTAGGCGCCGAGTTGCTTGCCGGTCAGTGCAGTGCTGATTTTCTGCTTGAAACGCATGATGCGCTGGTCGTTGACGGCGGCAACGCTGGGCAGGGTCATTGGCTCGATCGGCTGGCGGGTGGCGCGTTCGATCGAGCGCAGCAGATGCTGTTCGCGATTGCTGACGAACAGGATCGCCTCGCCCTTGCGCCCGGCGCGTCCGGTGCGGCCGATGCGGTGGATATAGGCTTCCGTGTCGTAGGGAATGTCGAAGTTCACCACGTGGCTGATGCGGTCCACGTCGAGGCCGCGGGCGGCAACATCGGTGGCCACCAGGATGTCGAGCTCGCCATTCTTGAGCCGTCCGATGGTGCGCTCGCGCTGGGCCTGCGCCATGTCGCCGTTGAGCGCTGCCGCGGCGAAGCCGCGTGCCTCGAGACGCTGCGCCAGTTCGTCGGTCGCGATCTTGGTGCGCGCGAAGATGATCATGCCGTCGAAGGGCTCGACCTCGAGGATGCGCGTGAGCGCATCCAGCTTCTGCAGGCCGTTCACCATCCAGTAGCGCTGGCGGGTATTCGCCGCCGTGGAGGTCTTGTTCTTGATGGTGATCTCGGCCGGATCAACCAGATGCTTCTTGGCGATACGGCGGATCTCGGCCGGCATGGTGGCCGAGAACAGGGCGATCTGCCGGCCTGGCGGTGACTTGGTGAGCACGGTCTCGACATCATCGATGAAGCCCATGCGCAGCATCTCGTCGCCTTCATCGAGGACCAGGCAGCTGAGATGGCCGAGGTCGAGCGTGCCGCGGTTCAGGTGATCGATCACCCGCCCCGGTGTGCCAACCACGACATGCGCGCCCCGCCTCAGTCCGCCCAGCTGTGGACCATAGGCCTGGCCACCATAGATCGGCAGCACGTGGAATCCGGGCAGGTGTCGGGCATAGCGGTGGAATGCCTCGGCAACCTGGATCGCGAGTTCGCGGGTCGGTGTCAGCACCAGCGCCTGGGGCCCATAGCGCTTCAGGTCCAGCCGGGCGAGAATCGGAATGGCGAAGGCGGCGGTTTTGCCGGTGCCGGTCTGCGCCTGGCCGACCATGTCACGACCGGCGAGCAGGGCGGGAATCGTGGCCGCCTGGATCGGTGAAGGCGTTTCATAGCCGACATCGGCAAGCGCACGCAGCAGCGGCTCGGGAAGTCCAAGTTCAAGGAAACTGCCGGGGTCGGCGAGCGGAGCAGGGGGCGAAACGGGCATTGGGCAGCCTCAACAGGGCGGGTTCCCGGACGGCCGGGGCTGCGAATTGTGCCACGGCAGGCGGCGGATTGCCGCCCTGGCTCTTTCGGGCGCACCTCAACCAAGGGATACTCAGCCTTCAATCTGCACGGAGTCGGAGATGTATTCGCTGCTGGTCCTGTTGCTGGCTGGAGCCGGGCTGGTCGTCACGCTCTGGGCCTTTCTGCAATGGCAGGCGACGCGCTCGGCGATGATCCTGTTCGTGCTGCTGCCAATGGCAGCCTTGTCGCTGGAGTTGCTGGTCACTGGTCTCGCCCACTGGCTTCGGGCTGACCGACCGGTCGGCGGGCTGCAGGCCATTCCGCTGCTGGTCACGCAGATCACCGTGCCGCTGTCGCTGTTTTCGCTGGCGACGCTCTGCCGGCGGGCCGGTTTTGCCTGGGCGAAGATCGACTGGGGGCATGGCGCGGTGTGCATCCTGGCCGTGCTGTTGCTGATCTGGCGGCTGCCCGGTGCGCTGAGAACCACCGCCACACAGCCCGCAGCGATATCGGTCGTGGACTGGCTGGTATTTGCACTGTACCTCGCTTGCGGCCTTGGGCTGTGGCGCAGGCAGCACTGGCCCTGGCTGCTGGCCGGCATGGTGACAGGTATGGTCCTGCTGCCGTTGTCCGTTGCAAGCCCGCTGCCGGCCTGGCTTGGCCGGCTGCTGATCCTTTCCGCCATGACGGTAACGATGGTGCATTTCACGCGCCTTTTTCCGGTCGTGCGCGATCAGCCAGACGAGTAGATTGTCTGGCAGGCCCTGGTCGGAGAATGAGTGTGATGTGTCTGCGGATCTTCTGTCTGGTTATCGGCTTGTCCCTGCTGGCCTGCACCTCGGGTCGACCGATACTCGATCCGGAACGTTCCGCGGCGCTGGCCGGCTCGGCGCGCGAGGCATCGACCCAGTCGTCACCGCCGCTGATGTCGGAGGCGGCGGTCAAGCGGCCTGCCACGCGGCCCCAGCCCGCCGATCTCGCCGAACTGGCTGTGCTTGCGGCGCTTGCGAGTCCGGAGCGGCCGGCAGCCGACCGGGAGCGGGATGGGTCACGCCAGAGCGCGGCGGTACTGCACTTTTTCGGGGTCACGCCGGGCATGACGGTGCTCGACCTGTATTCCGGTGGTGGCTACTACAGCGAGATCCTCTCGCGACTTGTGGGGCCGAAGGGCCG
>JAUPLK010000188.1 GCA_030836925.1 Pseudomonadota bacterium | reverse complement strand
CTGAACTCGATCGCCAAGCTCTGGAACATCTACAGCGCCAAACTGTAGGAGCGCCCGTAGGAGCGCCCGTAGGAGCGCCTTCAGGCGCGAATTCGGGACCGAAATATCGCGGCTGAAGCCGCTCCTACGCCGGCGGCAGCTCCGTACGCATGCGCCGGATGGTCGCGGCGTAGTCGCCGCTGCCAAAGATCGCTGATCCGGCCACGAACACGTCCGCCCCGGCCTCCGCAACCCTGCGGATATTGTCGATCTTTATTCCGCCATCCACCTCGAGCATCACCGGCCGGTCGAGCGCTGTTATCCGTTCGCGCACCGCACGCAGCTTCGGCAGGCTGCCGGGAATGAAGGCCTGGCCACCAAATCCCGGGTTCACCGACATGAGCAGCACGAGGTCGAGTTGCGGCAGCGTGTAATCGAGGCAATCGAGCGGGGTGGCCGGGTTGAGCACGAGTCCCGGCCGGCAACCGAGTTCACGGATCAGGCTGATGGTGCGATCCACATGCCGGGTGGCCTCGGGATGAAAGCTGATCCAGCTCGCCCCGGCACCGGCAAAGGCCCGCGCCAGTTCATCCACCGGCTGCACCATCAGGTGCACATCGATCGGTGCCTTGATGCCGCGCTTGCGCAGCGCCTCGCACACCAGCGGGCCGATGGTCAGGTTCGGCACGTAGTGGTTGTCCATCACGTCGAAGTGGATCACGTCGGCGCCGGCGGCGAGCACGGCCTCGACTTCCTCGCCCAGACGGGCGAAATCCGCCGACAGGATGGACGGCGCGATCAGGCGGGCGGGTGATTTCACTGAAGCTGCTTTTCGCTGCGGAAAGGAGGCGGAAAATATAGCACGCGCTCAGCGCATGCCCCGGTGTTCGCGGATCAGGTCATAGGCAGCGCGAATCTCGTGCGTGCGCTCCTTGGCATCCTCGAGCATGTCGGCAGGCAGGCCGCGGGCGGCCTGCTTGTCCGGGTGGTACTGGTTCATCAGGCGACGGTAGGCGGTCTTGACCTCGGCATCGCTGGCAT
The DNA here is from genome assembly GCA_030836925.1 of Pseudomonadota bacterium. Classification (GTDB taxonomy): domain Bacteria; phylum Pseudomonadota; class Gammaproteobacteria; order Steroidobacterales; genus SHZI01. Next base: position 3,279 of record JAUPLK010000188.1, on the reverse strand, counting down.
CCGGCTCGATATCGAGCGCCCGGTAGGCACCACCCAGGGTCTGTTGCGGCGTGGTCGTGGTGCGCTGCTGGCGGAAGGCCCGGCGGGCACGCAGCGCTGCCTCCAGGTGGGTGAGACCGACCGTACTGACACCCAGCGTGCGCGACATCTGCAGGAGCAGCATGCGTTCGCCGGTGCTGATCACTGGCTTGTCGAGCAGAAAATCCAGCTGGATTTCGAGAAAAGTCTGCAGCAGCTGCGGCTGGCTGCGACAGGCCTGGCGCAGCCTGGCGACGTGCTCCTGCAGGGGGAAATCCGCGCCCTTGCCCAGCGTGAAGCAGTCCATCGCCCGGCGTACCGCTGCGGGCTGCAGACGCAGGTTGGCCATCACGGTACGCGCCGAATCGAGTTCTGCCTCGGACACCCGGCCATCCGCCTTGGCCAGGGCCCCCAGACCGTGAAAGGTGGTCTCGAAAAACAGCCGCTGCCGGTCCGCCGCCGACCAGACCCCGGGATCCCCGGCGTCGTATCCGAGACCGCGCAGCCCGTCGCCCTGACCGGCGCCCCGGTCAAACTGGTGGCCGAGCGCGGCACCGATGATCGCTCCCGGCGGTCCGCCGACCAGCAGGCCGATGATTCCGCCGCCGACTTTTCCAATCCATGCCATGTACTAAAAAGCCAAGCGGAGATCCCGCTGCTAGAATGCCGCCGATGAATGCCGAGATCGCCCCTGACGCACTCTATGAATCCAGATTGACAGCCCTCACCCGGCTCAGTCAAGGCAAGGTGCGTGACATCTATGCCGTGGATGCAGAGCATCTGCTGATCGTCACCACTGACCGCTTGTCGGCCTTCGATGTGGTGCTGCCGGATCCGATTCCGGGCAAGGGCGAGGTGCTCACGCGCCTGTCGAACTTCTGGTTTGCACGCACCGCCGGCATCGTCCGCAACCACCTTGCCGGGCTCAAGCTGGAAGACGTCATCGCCGATCCGGTCGAGCGGGCGACGGTCGCATCGCGATCGATGCTCGTGCGCCGTCTCAGGCCGCTGCCGATCGAGGCGGTGGTGCGCGGCTATCTGATCGGCTCGGGCTACAAGGACTACCAGGCCACCGGCGGCATCTGCGGCGTCGATCTCCCCGCCGGCCTGCCGCTCGCCGCACAGTTGCCCGAACCGCTGTTCACGCCCGCCACCAAGGCCGCCATCGGTGATCACGACGAGAACATCAGCTTTGCCGAATGCGCGAAGCTGATCGGCACCGACCTCGCCCAGTGCGTGCGCTCGCTGGCCATCCGCATCTACACCGAGGGCGCCGCCTATGCGCGTCAGCGCGGCATCATCATCGCCGATACCAAGTTCGAGTTTGGCCTCGATGAGCAGGGGCAGCTGTACCTGATCGATGAGGTGATGACGCCCGATTCATCCCGCTTCTGGCCGGCCACCGAATATCGCACCGGGATCAGTCCGCCGAGCTTCGACAAGCAGTTCGTGCGCGACTACCTCGAAACGCTGGACTGGAACAAGAAAGCGCCGGGACCGCGGCTGCCACAGGCCATCATCGATGGCACCAGCGCGAAATACCGCCAGGCACTGGCCTTGCTGACCGGTAACGGGGCCGGCTGAGAACCCGGCTTCAACTGCCGGCGATGGTCATCCGGTCGATCAGGATCGAGCCGGTGAGCACGGCGCCACGGCGATCCACGTCAGTGCCGATGCCGAGAATGCCGCGATACATGTCCTTCAGGTTGCCAGCCACCGTGATCTCGGTCACCGGATACTGGATCCTGCCATTCTCGACCCAGAAGCCGCTGGCACCCCGCGAGTAATCTCCCGTCACCGGATTGATGCCGCTGCCCATCAGGTCGGCAATCACCAGGCCGCGGTCCATCTTCGCCAGCAGCTCGGCAAAGCTCTCGCCGGTGCTCTGCACGACGAGATTGTGCGCACCGCCGGCATTGCCGGTCGAAGCCATGCCGAGCTTGCGCGCGTAGTAACTGCCGAGCAGGTAGCCGCGCAGCACCCCGGCCTCGACCAGGCAGCGATCAGCGGTGGCCACCCCTTCTTCATCGAAGGGCGCGCTGGCGAGCGCCCTGGGCAGATGCGGCCGCTCATCGATGGTGACCAGGCTCGCGAATACCGGTGTATCCAGCGCATCGACCAGGAACGAAGCCTTGCGATACAACGCACCGCCGCTGATCGCGCCGAGCAGGGAGCCGATCAGGCCGCGCGCCACGCGTGCCGGAAACAGCACCGGTGCCGTACGGGTCTCGAGCTTCACGCCACCGAGCCGGGCCGCTGCGCGGCGACCCGCCTCGGCGCCAATCACTGCGGCTGCCGGCATGTCGCGCGCATCGCGCACCACCGCGTATTCGTAGTCGGTTTCCATCAGGCCATCGGCACTGGCGACAATCGCACAGGACAGGCTGTGATTGGATTCCGGGTAGCCCCCGATGAAGCCGTGGCTGTTGCCGTAGACGTGCAGGCCCTCGCTGACGCTGAGCGAAGCGCCCTCGGAGTTGGTCACGCGCGGATCGCTGTCCAGTGCCGCCGCTTCGCAGGCTGTGGCCAGTTCAATGGCGGCGGCTGGCGTGAGGTCCCAGGGATGGTAGAGATCCAGATCCGGCACCCGCAGGGGCATGCGGTTGGCGTCTGCGAGTCCGGCATGTACATCTTCCGAACCGAAGCGCGCCAGCGTGCAGGCCTTGCGCACCGACTCCTCGATGGCAGCCGGCCGCAGGTCCGAGGTGCTGGTGCTGCCCTTCCGGTGTCCGAACCAGACCGTGATGCCGAGTCCCTGGTCGCGCTGGTGCTGCAGGGTTTCGACCTCGCGCATGCGCACGTTCACCGAATAACCGGTGCCGAAACTCGCACTGGCCTCGGCCTGCGAAGCGCCGAGTTCACGCGCCAGGCGCAGCGCATCGCCGACTTTTTCTGCCAGCGGCTCGAAGCCGCCGGACACGCTGAGTGCAGCGGGAGCCTTCTTCAGCGCGCTCATTCTTCACCCCCGGTGCCGCCAACCGTCAGCCCGTCGATGCGCAGCGTGGGCTGACCCACGCCGACCGGCACCGACTGCCCCTCCTTGCCGCACACGCCGACGCCGCTGTCGAGCTCGAGATCGTTGCCGACCATCGACACCCGGCTGAGCACGGTCGCGCCGTCACCCACCAGCGTGGCATCACGGATCGGCGCGCCCAGCTTGCCGTTCTCGATCAGATAGGCCTCGCTGGCCGAAAAAACGAACTTGCCGGAAGTGATATCCACCTGTCCGCCGCCGAAATTGCAGGCGTAGATACCACGCTG
>JAUPLK010000187.1 GCA_030836925.1 Pseudomonadota bacterium | reverse complement strand
CAATGAAAAACCGTGACATGGCCTTCTCCTGTGACTGGATCGGGAACTCTAGCGCCGGGCATGACAAACGCCAACTCCATCGCTGGCTTTGTACATGTAGCGAACAGCGCACAACACCGTGCTATGCTTTAAATTCGATCGCTTGCACTGCCCGGACATTTTTCTCTTCACGAAGGGAGCCTGTCATGCCTGCAGCAACGCATCCCGCCGCGCATCTCTCCGCCACCCTCCTGCTTTGCCTGCCGCTGGCCCTGCCCGGCCTGGCCCTTGCGGCTGAACCAGCCATCGAAGAAATCATCGTGACGGCGCAGAAACGGGCGCAGAGCATCGAGGATGTGCCGATCGCGATTTCGGCCTTCACGGCCGAGACGCTGCAGATTGCCGGTGTCGAGGACATCCGCGACCTCACCATCCTGTCGCCCAGTCTCATTCTCACCAGCACGCAATCCGAGACGGCAGGCACCACCGCACGTATCCGCGGCGTCGGCACCACGGGCGACAACCTCGGACTTGAATCATCCGTCGCGGTATTCGTCGATGGCGTGTACCGGAACCGGAACAACGTGGCGCTGACCGACCTCGGCCAAGTCGAGCGCATCGAGGTGCTGCGCGGTCCCCAGGGCACGCTGTTCGGCAAGAATGCCGTGGCCGGCCTGCTCAGCATCACCACCCAGGGCCCGGATACCGAAGAGTTGCGCGCCTATACCGACCTGAGCGCCGGTGATTACGACTACTGGCGCATGAGCGCGGGCATCACCGGTCCGGTGGCCGGCGACAAGCTGGCTCTGCGTCTGGATGGCAGCATCACGCAACGCGATGGATTCATCGATGAAGTGTCGACCGGCACGGAGTACAACGATCGCGACGGGTACCTGCTGCGTGGCCAGTTGTCGAGTCAGCTCACCGACAACCTCGACCTGCGCGTCATCGCCGACATTTCCAACCGTGACGAATCCTGTTGCGCGGCTGTCGCCTACAAGACCGGCCCGACCAGTGCATTGATCGGTCTGCTCGGTGGCACCGTGATCAACCCCGCCCGCCCCTATGACCGGAAGATGTATGCCAACACCGACCGCGGCTACGATCAGGAAACCGATGAATGGGGCGTGTCTGCCGAGCTGAACTGGGACATGGGCGACAGCATGACCCTCACCTCGATCACCGCATACCGCGACTGGGACGCCGATCGCTCCCAGGATATCGACTTCACGGATGCCGACATCCTGTACAGGGATCCGGGCACCTACGGCAACCAGTTCGAAACCCTGACCCAGGAGCTGCGGCTGGCGGGAACCTCCGGACCACTGGACTGGCTGGTCGGCCTGTATTACATGGATGAGCAGCTGGATGTGAACGATGCCGTGCGCACGGGCCCGGCGTATGAGGCCTTTGCCAACGGCCTGCTGCAGGCGGGCGGCGCGCCGGCAAATTCCCTGAGCCTGTTTACGGGACTTGCGCCCGGTACGGTATTTACCGACGGTGATGGTGCGGTCAGCGATGCCTTCCGCCAGGATACTGACGGCTGGGCGATCTTCACCCACAACATCTGGAACCTCGATGAAACATCGAGGATCACGCTCGGTCTGCGCTACACCTCCGAAGACAAGGACGTGAACGCCGCCATCGCCTCGGACAACGTGGCCTGCCCCCTGATTCTGGCCAACAACAATCCGCTGCTTGCACCGATAAAGCCGTCAGCCCTGTCGCTCGGCTGTCTGCCACTCATCTCGCCGCTGGTCGATGGCAGCTACAGCGGCTCGCGTGAGGATGACGAGGTCACCGGCACACTTGGCTATGCCCATGACTTTTCATTCGGCTGGCTCGGCTACGCCTCATACGGCCGCGGTTTCAAGGCCGGTGGTTTCAATCTCGACCGGGGTGGTCTGACTGCCGGTGCACCTGCCACCAGCCAGCTGGAGTTCGACCCGGAAACCGTGGATGCCTGGGAGATCGGCACCAAGGGCATGCTGCTCGACGCGGTCCAGCTGAACATCGCGCTGTTCTGGAGCGAGTTCGATGACTTCCAGCTGAACTCCTTCAACGGCCTCAACTTCGTCGTTGACAACATCGGCGGCGTCACCAGCAAGGGTGTGGAGATAGAAGCGCAGGCACGCCCCCTGGAGCAACTGACGCTGGCCGGTGGCGTGGTCTATGCCGACACCCGCTATGACGATGACGTTCTCTACGATGGTACGGCCGGCAACCCCGACCTGCGCGACAAGCGGCTCACCAACGCACCGCTGTGGAGCACCACCGGTTCGGCCACCTGGGAACAGGCGGTCGGCAACGATCTCATGGGCTTCCTGCACCTGGATTTCCGCTTCAACAGCGACATGAACACCGGCTCGAATCTCGACCCGAACAAGGAACAGCGCTCCTACATGGTCTGGAACGGCCGGATCGGCTTCGGCCCGGATGACAAGCGCTGGCAACTGGAGCTGTGGGGACGGAACCTGTTCGACCGTGAATACCTGCAGGTCGCCATCGACGGCCCCCTGCAAGGCAGTGGCTCGGGCGCCACCTCGACCCGAACCTACCTCGGATTCCTCGGCGATCCGCGCACCTGGGGCGCGACTTTCCGCTACAACTTCTGAAGCCGGGTCTCAGGACAGCAGGCGGTCGACTTTTGCGGCACAGATGAAGTCGTTCTCGGTGAGTCCATCCACCGCATGCGTCGACCACTGCACGGTGCATTTGCCCCACACCACCTCGAGGTCGGGGTGGTGATCCTCTGACTCGGCGATCCAGGCCACGGCGTTGACGAAACCCAGCGTGCGCGCATAGCCGTCAAAGGCAAATGCGCGCACCAGCCGCTTGCCATCAGCCGACAACGTCCAGTCCGGGTGCAGGGCGCGGCGCAACTCGGCCACGGCTGCCGGCCCCAGCGCGGGCACCCCACCTTCGCAGGGCTTGCAGCGCTTTTTCTCCAGTTTCTCGGCATCGCTCACGATATCTCTCCCATCAGCTGTTCACAGGGTCGTCAGGGCCACGAAGCTCCCGTCATTGCGCTCGCACAGCGCGCGCATGAGGTTGGCAAAGCGCGTGCCGTTGCGGTCCTGGCCCCCGGCAAACTGGGTGGGGAACCCGACCGCGTGGATGCGCACCAGGCGCTGGCCATCCTTGCCGGCCGTGTTGATGCGGTCCACGTAGCGCGCCACCGCCTCCACCTGGCCCTGCGGGAAATCGTCGCCGTAGATATAGATGCTGATCTTGCGCCCGGGTTCATAAAACGAGTTGATGGCCTCGACTATCCCCTCGACCGGACTCGAATCGCTGTAGGGATTCCAGTTGGCGAGACGGCTGATGATGTTCTTGCGCACCCCGGGTGTATCCGGCATCCACTTCCCGGCGTAGCTGGGGAACATGTACTTGCCCTCGTCGTTCATCACCTGGATGCCGCGCAGCTTCGGATAGACGGCCAGCGTTTCGCTGATCTTGCGCAGCACCAGTTGCCAGGGCCCCTGGTACATGCTGCCGGAGGTATCGATCACGAAGATGATGTATTCGCTGTCGACCGGAATGCCGCCAACCGTGGTGTCCTTGGCCGGTGGCCGGTAATCCACCAGCATCCGGCGCATCTCCTCGGTGAGGCGCTGCCTGGCAGCCTTCAGCTCACCCTCCTCGGCCGTATCCGGCACCGGCGCCTTGGTCGGTTTGTACTGGCCGCGAATCCGCGTCAGTTCGGCCTGCAGTTCGGCAATCGTCTGCTGCTTGTCACCGCGCGGCCCGGCGAGCTGGCTGGCCAGGCTGAGCGTACGCGCCTGAATGTCGGCGAGCTGCTGCTGGAGACTCGCGATCAGCGCCTCCGCTTCCTTGCGCGTGGTCTGGATGGACTCCGGCTCAAACAGCATGGTGATGACGAGCAGCAGGATCACGGCACCAAAGCCGCAGGAGATCGCGTCGAGAAACGACAGGTTCAGGTTGTCCACTGCCTCGCGCCGCCGCCGTCTCATGGCCGGTTCCTCACGGCCAGTCCCGCGACGGTGTCAGAAAGGAGCCCCGGGTCGCGATGGCCAGCCGCCAGAAAAACCCGGCCGCGTCCGGATCGCCATCCATCGGATACAGCAGCACATTCACCGGCACGCGATCCGGCAGCTCGCGCACCGCCTGATTGAAGAAGCTGGCACGCTGGGCCGGCTTCACCTGTGTGACACTGCCAGGCGCCTGTTTACCCTGGGTGGGCAGTCCGTCGGTCAGCAAATAGATATTGTCGGGTGCCGGCCTGAGCTCACGCAGCGCTGCGAAGGCATTGGCGAGGCTGGTGCCCTTGTCCGGCACCACCTTGCGCAGTTCCTTCACGGCC
>JAUPLK010000028.1 GCA_030836925.1 Pseudomonadota bacterium | reverse complement strand
AGGGCCCGCGCGATCGCCACGCGCTGGCGCTGGCCACCCGAAAGCTTGCTGCCGCGCTCGCCGCAGGGCGTGTCGTAGCCGTCGGGCAAGGTTGCAATCCAGTCGGCAAGACCGGCATCGCGGGCAGCGGCCTCGATCTGCGCGTCAGTCGCCTCCTGACAGCCCATGCGGATGTTGTCGCGGATGGTTTCGTTGAAGATGAAGGCGCGCTGGGACACCACGGCAAACCAGTCCTGCAGGTCAGCCAGCGGGAAGTCGGTCAGCGGACGATTGCCGATCAGGATCTGTCCCGATTGCGGATCCCACTGGCGCAGGAGCAGGTTGACCACCGTGGACTTGCCGGTACCGCTGGGCCCGACCAGCGCCACCCGCTTGCCCTTCGGCACATCCAGCGTGAAACCGTCGAAGACCTTCTTCTGGCGGCTCCAGCTGACATCGTCGGCATCGTATTCGAAATGCACATTGCGAAAATGCAGCGACGGCTCGACCTGGCCAGTGACCGCCGACTTTGCCGTCTCCTCCACCGCCGGCGGCTGATCCATCATGGCAAACAGCCGGCGCGCAGCGATCAGCGACACGCGAAAATCGGTGTAGTTGTTGGCCATGCCCACCGAGATGTAGAACCCGACCACCGACACCGCGATCACGGCCGGCAGATCGGTGAGCATGGAGATCTCGCCAGCCAGCGCGAGTTCCACACCGCACCAGGTGGCGGCGAGAATGCCGATGGTGATGAACACCTCGGCGAGTGCGCGCTGGGTGGCATCGGCACCGTAGAGCTTGTCCTGCCCGTCCTGCATGGTCTTGCCGATGTCCCACAGCTGCTTCGCACGTCGCTTCTCGTAGCCGAAGGCCACCGTGTCGCGCACCCCCTGGATGCTGTCGGCGACAAAGGCATTCACGCCACCGAGCTGCTCGCGATACTGCACGCCGTCGCCGCCAAGACGGGCAACCAGCCAGGGCAGGCCGAAGGTGGTGGCCAGGTAAAACGGCGTGAGCACCCACAGCAGCATCGGGTGCACGGTGTAGCACCACGCCAGCAGGATGATCGGCACGAAGATCGCGGCAATCGCCGGTGCGATGGTGTGCGCATAAAAGGGCTCGATGCGTTCGCAGTCACTCATGACGCGGCTCACGGCATCGCCCGACTGCAGCTTGGCCGTGCGCGCCGGGGCCAGCGGCAACATGGCGTAGTAGAAGCGGTTTCTAAACTCGGCGAGGATGCGGAAGGCCACATAGTGGCCGGTGTAGTTCTCCATGTAGGAGACCAGCCCGACCAGCGTGCCGACGGCGGCGATCCATTTCACCTGCTGCCAGATCACGTCCCAGTTGACGACCCCGGGCTGTGCCGACTCGATGTAGATGCCGACGCTCGCGGCGGCGATACCGAGTACGGCGGCCTGCGCCACGATCTTGACCACACGCGCCACCAGCGAGGTGATCATGATGGTGTTGAAGGGCGTCATGTAGGTCAGCAGGCGCCGGATCACCTGCGCGTTGCTGGCCTTCCTGGTGCTGCCGGCCAGAGTGCCGGTCAGGGTGCCGGCCGTGGCTTCAATGCTCATGCGACCACCTTGGTGTTCTCGATTTCACGTTTTGTGCGGATCATGCCGGCGTAGATGCCACCCTTGGCCAGCAACTCCTGGCGGGTACCGCTTTCTGCCAGCCGGCCACCTTCGAGCACGATGATGCGGTCAGCCTGCTCGATGGTGCTCAACCGGTGCGCGATCATGAGCACCGTCTTGTTCTTCGTCAGCCGCTCCAGCGCCCGGTTGAGCAGCATCTCGGTCTCGACGTCGATCTGCGAGGTCGGCTCGTCGAGCACCACGATCGGGGCGTTCTTGAGGAAAGCCCGGGCGATCGCCAGCCGCTGCGCCTGGCCACCGCTGAGTGCGGCACCCTGGTCGCCGACCTTGGTGTTGAAGCCGTCCGGCGTGGACTTTATGAAGTCGTAGAGCTCGGCGGCCCTGGTCGCGGCAATCAACTCCGCTTCGGTCGCATCGTCCTTTGCCACGCGCAGGTTCTCAGCGATCGTGCCGTAGAACAGGAAGGGATCCTGCGGCACCAGCGCGATCTGCTTGCGGATCCACTCCAGCGAGAGCTCCTTTTCCGGAACGCCGTCGAACAGGATGGTGCCGGAGTCCGGCTCCAGCGTACGCAGCAGGAGGTTCGTCACGGTGGTCTTGCCCGAGCCGCTGCGACCGATCAGCGCCACGGTCTCGTTCGGTTCCAGCGTGAAGCTGAGGTTCTCCAGAGCCGGGCTTTCCGCGCCCGGATAGGTGAAGCTCACGTCACGCAATTCGATGTGGATCGCCTTGCCGGTGGGCGGCGCCGACTTCGCGCCTTCATCGCTGCTCACCGGGGCCTTCTCGTTGAGGAATTCGACCACCTTGGCGGCTATCTCGCGCCCCAGTGCGCCAGCGAAGAAGAACTCGCCGATCAGCAGCAGCGTCCGGCTGAACTCCAGGCTCAGCAGCACCACGGCAACCACCTCGCCGGGCGTCATGTGACCACCGGTATAGCGGTACAGGGCGACGCCCATCGCCACGGCAGTGGAGAACAAGGCAAAACCGAGCTCCAGGAACACGAATTGCGACTGGGCGACCAGCAGCAGTTTCATGGTGGTGCGCCGCTGCACCTCGTTGCCCGCCTCCATCTCCTTGCCGCGGCGGATCGCCTGGTTGAAGGACTTCAGAGTGCTCATGCCCTGGATGGAATCCAGGTACTGGGCACTGTTGCGATTCTTGACCACGGCGTTCTGCGCGCTGATGCGGCGGAAACCACGCGCGGATGAACCGACAAACAGCGGTGTCAGCGGTACGCCGGCCAGCATCCACACACCGACCACCCAGTCGATCCAGAAAATTGCCGAGCAGAGGAAGATAGGTATGGCGATGGCCACCCAGATCTGCACGAAGTAGACACTGAAGTAGTAGTCGAGGTATTCGACGCCCTCGGTCGCCGTGTTGGCGATCTCGCCGGTGCGGCGCTTGCCGAGCAGGCCGGGGCCGAGACGCACCACCTGTTTGTAGATCTGGTCGCGCACGTTGAGCTTGGCCTCGCTGGAGGCACGAAACTGCCCGGTACGAAACAGCCAGGCCAGAGTGGCCTTGAGGAGCACCAGACCGACGAGCAACCAGAACCACTGCCGCAGCATGTTGCTGCCCGCCAGTGCGGAATCCACCGCCAGGCCAAGCACGTAGTACAGCAGGATGGTGGTGGGAATCGTCGCCAGTCCGGCAATCAGCCCGACCTTCACCCACTTGATCGTGGCCGGGGTAATCAGCCTGTCATCGACACCGAGCATGGACCGGACATCCCTTGATGGTAGATGGATCGACCTTAGACCCTGAACCTTGGTTCAAGGTCAAGGACCGGAGCCGGTCGCTTCCTCGCTGCCAAACAACTGCTCCAGCGTGCGGATGAGATGCCGCGCCTCGACCGGCTTGCGCAGCAGTTGCACGCGCGACAACTGGCCCGCATGCCGCAATATCGGCGAGGTATCACCGCTGAGGACCACGGCCGGCAGATCACGGCCTGCCATTGCCCGCAAACGGTCCAGGACCTGCAGGCCGTTGTCCGGACCATTGAGGTGAAAATCGGTAACCACCAGGTCGATGTCCGGACCTTCCCGCGCAAACAGCGCTTCGGCAACCTCCGCAGTGGCCGCGACACGCACCGGGTAATCGTTGAGCTTCAGTATCAGTTCCAGCGCCCCGCGCACCGCATCATCGTCCTCGATGACCAGCACCGACGGCTTGAGCAACCCTGCCTGCAAATCGGCATATCCGGCAGCGGGCAAGGCTGCCGCACGCATGCCGGGCTCGACCAGATAATCCTGCGGTATCACCAGCCTGAATGTCGTGCCGCGCCCGAGCTCCGACTCCACTTCCACGCCGTAGCCGAGCAGGCGGCTGATCTGCCGGACGATGTTCAGGCCCAGTCCCGAGCCGCGGCGCCCGGCACCCGGCCGCTCCATGCGGTAATACTCGTCGAAGATCCGCTCGGTCTGATCGGGCGCGATGCCTACGCCGGTATCCGTCACCTCGATGTTCAGATGCGTCGAGGTGCGTACCGTGCGGATACTGACGCCACCGACACGCGTGTACTGGAGCGCATTGGTCAGCAGGTTCTGGATCAGTTGCCGCAGCAACACCCGGTCGGTACGCAGGAACTCGCTGCAAACAGTCACCGTCAGCGCGAGACCACGGGCGGTGGCAATCTGCTCGAATTGCTGCCTGATCTCCGCCAGCATGTCGCCGAGCGACACATCCTCGAGTGTCGGTGTGACCGTTCCGGATTCGAGTTTGCTGATATCCAGGAGGGTATTGAGCAGATCGGCCATCGATTGCAGCGCATGCTGCTGGCGGTCGATGATCTCCGTCGCCGGCCCATCGACCTGTCGGCCGAGGGCAGCGGTCAGGAGTTGCAGGGTCTGCAGCGGCTGGCGCAGGTCATGACTGGCGGTAGCCAGGAAGCGGCTCTTGGCCCGGTTGGCAACATCCGCTTCCTGGCGCGCCGCGCGCAACTCCTCGGTGATCCGTGAACGCTCACTGATGTCACGGACAGCAGCGACGATCAGCAGCTGGCCGGCCTCATGCATTGGCGCCAGACGGATCTCGGTCGGGAACTCGCTGCCGTCCTGCCGTACAGCGGACAGTGCGACCATCCGCGCACCCATCTCCCGCGCTGCCGGTGTGGCATTGAAGCCCTCACGGTATCGCGAATGGGCGTCGCGGAAGCGCTCGGGAACAAGGCATTCGATACTGCGCCCGATGAGTTCAGCCTGGCTGTAACCGAACAAGGTGGCAACCGCATTGTTGGCATAGACGATAAGTCCGGCGCCATCGACCAGGATCAGTGCATCGGGCGCCTGCTCGACGACCCGCAGGGCGATCAAGGGGTTCAGGCCCGGTCCGTCCGTCATAGGGGTAAGCCCTTAGAGAGCCCGGCGGCAGGCCGGTTTAGGATCGATCGATCATGGATAGTCACGATCATCAGTTGCGCCCGGCCAGCGCGCAAGTGGACCGCGTGCTCGAGCAGGTGGTAGCCGTCACCTACCGGTGCCTGCTGCGCGAACTCGCCTCGGGTTTTGCCCATGAACTGAATCAACCGCTTGCCGCCATAGCCACCTACGCCGAGGGTGCCGCAACCCTGCTGCGGCGTGAACCCACCCAGACCGCCAAGGCGGTCGAAATCGTCGAGGAAATCGCCCGCCAGGCCCTGCGAGCCGGCGACGCGATCCAGCGTGTGCGTGGCAATGTTCGCCCCCTTCCGGTACATCGTGCTGCGGCTGACTGCAATGCGCTCATTCAGGAAATGCTGCCACTCATCGAACCGCTCGCCCAGCACCACAACATCCGGCTCATTGTAGATCTTTCCAGCCCTCTGCCGCAGGTCCAGGGTGATGGGCCCCGCCTGCAGGGGCTCCTGCTGTTCCTGTTCCGCAATGCCGTGGATGCCGTAAGCGACTTGCCGGCCGAACGCCGAAGGATCACGATTGCCACGACAAGTGATGCGGCAGGCATCGAGATCGCCGTGATCGACAGCGGTGCCGGCGTACCAGAGGAGGCTGCCCGGGAGATGTTCCGGCCATTTTTCACCACCAAGTCCGACGGCACCGGCCTGGGGCTGGCGGTATGTCGCACGATTGCCGTCGAACACGGCGGCGAATTGCGTTTTTGCAACCTGCCGGAAGGTGGCGCCCGGTTCTGGGCCCGTATTCCGCGTATCGACGTCGTGCAGCGAAACTGATGACAGGCACCTTGGGCAAGACGGTATTTGTAGTCGACGACGACGAAGGCGTACGCACTTCATTGAGCATCCTGCTCGATTCAGTCGGTTATGTCCCGGTACCCTTTGCCTCGGCCAGCGACTTCCTCACCCAGTACGACGCCAACCGGCCAGGCTGCCTCGTGCTCGATATCCGCATGCCCGACATGGGTGGCATGGAACTGCAGCAGGAACTGGCCAGCCGGGGTGCGTTTCTGCCGGTGATCTTCATCACCGGGCATGGTGATGTGCCGATGGCCGTCCAGGCGATGAAAAACGGCGCCTTCGATTTCCTGCAGAAGCCTTTCGGTCACCAGGACCTGCTCGACCGGATTGCACGCGCACTCGAAGCCGATGCGGAGGCGCGGCACACGCTGTCGCAGAACGAGGAAATCATCCGGCGCCACGCCACACTGACGCCGCGTGAAAAAGAAGTGATGGAGATGATCGTCGGCGGCCAGGCCAACAAGGTCATCGCGATGGACCTCAATCTCTCCGAACGTACCGTGGAGATCCATCGCGCCCGCGTCATGGACAAGATGGGTACCCGCTCGCTGGCACACCTGGTGCGCATGGCGATGGCACTGGAACACCCGCACTGACCAGGAGACTGGCATGTACATCAATTTCTGGTATCCCATCATCCGCAGCGAAGACCTCGGTGCGGGGAAGCCCGAAAAATCGATGGTGCTGGGACTCAACTTCGTCGCCTTTCGTGACAGCCAGGGGAAGGCTCACGTCCTGAGTGACACCTGCACGCACCGCGGCGCTTCACTCGGCGGCGCATGGGAACTCGGCGACAAGCCGCGGATCATCGATGACTGCATCGTGTGCCCCTATCACGGCTGGGAGTTCGGCCCGGACGGCGAGTGCCGGAACATCCCGTCCATCGGTTACGGCAAGAAAGTCCCGCCACGCGCCAAGGTCGACGCCTACCCGGTACAGGAGAAGTACGGCATCGTTTTCGCATTCCTCGGCGACCTGCCGGAACGCGACCGCCCGCCGCTGCTCAACGTCGAGGAATACGATACCGAGGGCTGGCGCGCGAACTCGATACTCGTACTGGACGTTGACTACTACTACGAGCGCTCGATCGAAAACGGCCTGGACCCGGCGCACAACGAGTTCGTACATCCCACGCATGGCCTGAAGGCCGTCAACCGCGACACCTATCATGTGCGGGAGTACGACGTCCTGGACCACCCGCAGGGCTGGGGCATGTGGTTTGTGCACCGCTTCAATGCACCGGGCCTCACCGATCCCACCTGGAAATCGGTCGATACCAGCAGCAGGGCGCCGGGTGAACTGTTTGCCGGCAGCGGCACGCACGGCCCCAACATGATGGTCACCGAAATCAACGTCGGCAGCGGCAACAGGTTCCGCCAGTACTTTTTCGAGCAGCCGGTGGACCAGCGCAGGACGCGGATATTCTTTCTCAACATGCGCAACTTCATGCTGGGCGCCGAGCATGACGGTCCGATCCATGCCCGCAACAAGGTCATCGCCAAACAGGACATCGAAATCCTGGTGGACGTCTATCCGCCACGCACGCCCACCAGCAACATCCGTGAAGTGCTAACGCCCTCGGACAAGGCCGTGGTCAGCTACCGCGAATGGCTGGCAAAGTTCGACGAACGTGGCTGGCGGATCGACTGGGACGAGTTCAGCCAGCGCAACGGCAAGGACACGGGCTTTGCGATTCCGGGTCCGGCTCGCCGCATCAGCG
Source organism: Pseudomonadota bacterium (assembly GCA_030836925.1). Classification (GTDB taxonomy): domain Bacteria; phylum Pseudomonadota; class Gammaproteobacteria; order Steroidobacterales; genus SHZI01. The sequence goes on along the minus strand of JAUPLK010000028.1, from coordinate 3,376 downwards.
GCAACTGGGTACTCGAACCGGTACCACTGCTGAAGAATCGCAGCTCACGCTGAGGCGTCAGCCGTTCGGGCTCAGCGGGTCAGGGCGCGACAAACACCGGCGCAAAGCCGCCACCCGGCGTGCGGAAGTTGGTGGTCTGGCCGGCGTACAGGCGGGCCGCCAGCAGCTGGATACGGCCATCGTAGACAAAGGCGCGGATATCGAACTTGAGATCGGCGCGGGCATCATCCAGCCTGACCAGCCGTTCGCTGGCCGGCGCGATGTCCTGGGCCACATAGTCGGCCGCCAGGATATCTTCCCAGACACGGCGGGTGAGCTTGTCGCCCCGGTAGGCGGCCTTGCTGCCATAACCGCGCGCCGGCTTGAAAAACAGCTGGCGACGCCGGGCCCACAGCTCAGCGCTGCGTTCCGGGCTGACGCTGACCGTGGCCGGAATCCCCGCCTGCAGATCCGCACAGAGCGCCGGCGCCACGCCAAGTTGCGTGAGTTGGTCCGGATCGCTCAACAGGACCAGGTTGCGCTTGTCGGCATACAGCGCGTGGGCGTGAGGGTGCGGCGTCAGCACGACCGCGCCTGCCATATAAGCCTCGCGCAGCGCCGCATGCGCAGGCGCTTCGAGATAAAAATCGACCAGCCGGTTGTAGACCAGATCGATGGGCTGACCGGCATGCCACAATCTGCCACCGCGCCACTCCAGGGCCGCCGCATCGGCGATCACCGCGTCGATGCCATGACTGCGGAACAGGCGGCTGAACAGCTGGAACTCCGGATGGAGATACTGGCTGGGCGGATCATCATCGACGATGGCGATCCGCCTCAGCGGCGCATCACCACGCTGCAGCCGCCAGTCGCGGCGGAACGACTCGACGAAGGCTGCATCGATCTGCTCCAGATCGGTGGGCGAACACAGCACGCTGCCGACTTCGGCACAGCAGACCTGCTGGGCGCGCGCCAGCGCCACATTGAGCAATGGACCACCGGCATTGGTGTTGATCTCGATGAGCTGCGGCCCCTGCGGACCCAGGTGAAAGTCGAAACCCATGAACACGCTGCGCGGACCGGGATCGGTACGCGCCATCTCCGGCGCACGCTGCAACACTGCCGCCCGGTAGCCAGGCACCCGCACCACGCTCTCCACGGCGGCGATGATCGCCGCCATGCGCTCCAGTTGCTGCCGCGCGATGAACACCGCGGTGGCAGAAAACATGTGCGGACGGGTCCGCGTGATCTCGGCAGCCAGGCCGGCCAGCGCATCTCCGGATTCAAGCTGGGCCCGCAACCTGTCCGGATCCAGCGTGCGGCAGTCGCAGGCACCGTTGAGGCTGTTGTCGTAACGGGTGGTCATGCCGGTGCCACGGACGGTTCGGGAAACATGCTACAGCCGCTGGCCGTGTTCGCGCGTGGCATGGAAGCCGACGGTCGGCCAGCGCTCGATGGTCAGCTTGAGGTTGTACTTGTTGGCCGAGAGAAAGACCGGGTTGTCGTCCACGTCCCGGGCCAGCGAGAACAACTCGTCCTTCTCGAACTTTTTTCGCGTCGCCTCATCCGGGAAGACAAGCCAGCGGGCGGTGAATATGTCCACCGGCTCATACAGCGCATCGACGTTGTATTCAGCCGAGAGCCGGTGCGCGACGATCTCGAACTGCAGGCGGCCGACGGCCCCGAGCAGCATCTGCGCACCCTGACGGGCGCTGAAAACCTGGATGGCGCCCTCCTCGCCCAGCTCCTGCAAACCCTTCTGCAACTGCTTGCTTTTCATGGGGTCTTTAGGCCTGGCGGAACGGAACAACTCGGGCGCAAAGTACGGAATGCCCTTGTAGGCGAGCGCCTCACCCGCCGACAGCGTATCGCCGATCTGCAGCTGACCGTGATTGTAGATGCCGATGATATCGCCAGCGACCGCGCCCTCGCTGCTCACCCGTTCGTTGGCCATGAAGGTCAGTGCGTTGCCGAGCTTCATCTCGCGGCCGGAACGCAGATGCCGCGCCTTCATGCCCGGCGTGTAACGGCCCGAGCAGATGCGGAAAAACGCGATGCGGTCCCTGTGTTTCGGGTCCATGTTCGCCTGGATCTTGAACACGAAGCCGCTGAAGGCCTCTTCGGTTGGCTGCACGAGACGCAGGCTGCCGTCGCGCGGCTGCGGCGGTGGCGCCCAGTCCACCAGCGCCTGCAGCACTTCCCGCACGCCGAAGTTGTTGATGCCGGAACCGAAAAATACCGGTGACTGCCGGCCAGCCAGAAACTGCACCGGATCGAAGGGCACGCTGGCATCGCGGATCAGGGCGACATCCGCGCGCAGGCTGGCAACCTCGTCCGGGAACAGTGCATCGAGTTTCGGATTGTCGAGGCCCTCGATCAACTCGACATCGGTGCGCTTCTCGCCGCCTGCGGTGAAGCGCAACAGCCGGTCCTGCAGCAGCTGATACACGCCGCGAAATGTCTTGCCCATGCCGATCGGCCAGCTGATCGGCGCACACTCGATCTTGAGTGCGGCCTCGATCTCCTCCAGCAGCGCCAGCGGCGCACGCACCTCGCGGTCCATCTTGTTGACGAAGGTGATGATCGGCGTGTTGCGCAGGCGGCAGACTTCCAGCAGCTTGAGGGTCTGTGCCTCGACGCCCTTGGCCGCATCGATGACCATCACCGCCGCATCGACCGCCGTCAGCACCCGATAGGTGTCTTCGGAAAAGTCCTCGTGGCCGGGCGTATCCAGCAGGTTGATGGTGTTTCCCGCGTATTCGAACTGCATCACCGAACTGGTGACGGAGATCCCGCGCTGCTTTTCCACCTCCATCCAGTCGGAGGTCGCATGCCGGGAACTGCGTCGTGCCTTCACCGTACCGGCCAGCTGGATGGCGCCGCCGAACAGCAGCAACTTCTCGGTGAGGGTGGTTTTGCCGGCATCAGGATGCGAAATGATCGCAAAGGTACGGCGACGTCCCACCTCCTGCGCGAGGGGGGACGGGTGGTCGATTGCTTTGTCGGGGGCCGCCATAAGGGCGCGAAGGATAGCACCCCGACTTCATTCAACGGGGCCGGCGGAAACGATACACCACCTGGTTGGTATGGCCGCGCACGGCCGGGTCGAATACCGGCCGACTGCCGTCATCAGCCGGATTGCGCAATACATCGCTCTCGCCATCAAAGGCAAAACCCGCCGCCTGCAGGTCCCGCTTGAGCAGTTCCGGATCGATGCGATGCAAGGCCGCCGCCTGTTCCAGCGAAGTTCCCGGGGTGGCCACGTGATCCACCACGCCCAGCACGGCACCCGGCCGCATGCTGGAATAGATTGTCGCCAACATTTTCGGCGCATCGATGCGCGCCCAACCGCTTTTCTCATCGACCAGATGGACATCATGGTAGACATTGGTCATCA
>JAUPLK010000027.1 GCA_030836925.1 Pseudomonadota bacterium | reverse complement strand
GATCTCGGTGTTGCCTGGGTCTCCTATGCGACGTGGAATGGTGAGGGTGGCGCTGACCCCGCCCTGCAGGCAGGTCTTGAACGTGCAAGCGGGTTTCTGCGTTCACAACTTGCCCGCGAGCTGAGTACTCGAACCGTCCCCGATTTGCGTTTTCGTTTTGATGATCAGGGCGAAAAGAGTCGTGAGCTTGATCGTCTGATCGATGCAGCGGTTGGCGAACCGAAGATCGATCTGCCGGCTGATGCCGATGATGGGTACATCGACCCGGCTGACAAACCGTGAATGGCCGCACGCCGGAGAGGCAGATGGTGGCCGAGCCACGGAAGGTGCGTCGAAAAGTTGATGGGCTTTTGCTGCTCGACAAGCCGTCCGGGATTACCTCGAATGCGGCGCTGCAGAAGCTGAAGTGGATTTATGGCGCGCTCAAGGCTGGGCATACCGGCAGCCTTGACCCCCTTGCGAGCGGCATGCTGCCTCTTTGCTTTGGTGAAGCGACCAAGTTCTCCGGTTATCTGCTTGGGGCGGACAAGACCTACCTGGTGCGTGCCCGCTTCGGCGCCCGGACCGATACGGCGGATTCCGACGGTACGGTTGTCTCAACGACCGATGTCCTGATCCCGAATGAGGCGACACTCCGGCTGGCGATGGGTCGATTGACGGGGCCGATCCAGCAGGTCCCACCGATGTATTCGGCCCTGAAGCATCAGGGTCAGCGACTCCATGAAATAGCCCGGGCAGGCCGGGAGGTCGAGCGCGCTGCCCGGCCGGTGGAGATCTACAGCTTTGCGCTCGAGCAGTTTGATCCGGTGACGCCCTTGTTCCGTGTGACCTGCAGCAAGGGTACGTATATCCGTGTTTTGATTGAGGATCTTGCTGTATTGCTTGGATCTCTGGCGCATGTGATCGAGCTGCGTCGGACTGCTGTGGGCTCCTTTGCGGAGTCTGCCATGCTGACGACGGAGCAGTGCCTCAATGCTGCCGAGCAGGGTACAGAGGTACTGGATGCGCTTCTGCGGCCGCTGGACGAGGTCGCGGGGAAGTGGCCACTTATCCGGCTGGGATCGCATGAGGTCGATCTCCTGCTGTGTGGCAGTCAGGTTCCGGTACCGGCCGGTATGCCGGCAGGCATGGTCCGCCTCTATGCGGATCACAGCCGCTTTTTTGGCATGGGTGAGGTCATGGCTGACGGTCGGCTGCTGCCACGCCGCCTGCTGGCCCATGATTCGGGCGCTTCGGGTAGCGGGCTCCCTGGCTCTCGGCTATCCCTGTGACCGATACATGGTTAGAATAGCGCCCGTTTACACAGGCTGATATCAAGAGTTGGCAACAGGAGAAGGCTGGAATATGCCCCACACGGCTGAAGCGAAGAGCAAGATTGTTGGTGAGTACCGCCGTAGTGCGGCTGATACAGGTTCGCCTGAGGTGCAGGTTGCATTGATGTCCGCCCGCATTACAGAGTTGACTGATCACTTTTCCCGTCACCAGAAAGACCATCATTCCCGTCAGGGTTTGCTTCGTCTTGTTAATCAGCGGCGCAGGCTGCTCGATTATCTGCGTTCGACCGATGTCGAACGCTACAAGAGCCTGATCGAGAAGCTTGGTCTGCGCCGCTAGTCAGGCGCCGGGTTCTTACCGCTCCGGGTTATTTTGGACCAGTCGGCCCTTGACGGACGACTGGTCCCTCTCTCCATTGCCTTGCCAGAACAGTTGAGGAATTCATTGTGGCTATAGTCAAAAAGTCTTTTCCATACGGTGAACATCAGGTAACCATCGAAACCGGCGAGATCGCCAGGCAGGCTGGTGGTGCCGTCGTCGTGAGCATCGGCGATACCATCGTGCTGGTTACAGCCGTGGCGAAGAAGGAGGCCGTACCTGGCAAGGACTTCTTTCCACTGACTATCGACTATCAGGAAAAGACCTTCGCTGCAGGCCGTATTCCTGGCGGGTTTTTCCGGCGTGAGGGTCGTCCCAGCGAGAAAGAGACGCTGGTTTCGCGCCTGATCGATCGTCCACTGCGCCCGCTGTTCCCCAAGGGTTTTCTCAACGAAGTCCAGGTGATCGCTACTGTCATATCGGTCGATCCGCAGATCGATTCAGATATTCCTGCAATTCTCGGCGCTTCGGCTGCCGTTGCACTCACCGGCGCGCCGTTCATGGGACCGATTGGTGCCGCACGGGTCGGGTATATCGACGACAAGTTCGTGCTCAATCCGTCGGCCGCACAGTTGGCTTCCTCGAAGCTCGACCTTGTGGTGGCAGGTACGTCCAAGGCCGTATTGATGGTGGAATCATCCGCCAACCAGCTGCCGGAAAAGGTCATGCTGGATGCGGTGATGTTTGGTCACGCCCAGATGCAGGTGGCCATCGAGGCGATCCGTGAACTTGCTGCCGAAGCGGGCAAGCCGGTATGGGACTGGCAGCCGCCGGCCAGCAATCCGGAACTGGCTGCAGCGGTTGCCGCTGCGGTTGGCGACCGGTTCGCGGTCGCCTACAGGATTCATGACAAGCAGCTCCGCTATGGCGAAGTCGCCAGGATCAAGGAACAGACGATTGCTGCCTTGCTGGTCGAGGGCGGTCCGAGCAAAGACGAGATCGGCGGGGAACTTTCCCGGCTTGAGAAGAAGATCGTACGGGGCCAGATTCTTGCCGGTCAGCCGCGCATCGATGGACGCGACACCCGCACGGTGCGACCGATCGCCGTTAAGACCGGTATCCTGCCCCGGACACACGGCTCCGCACTGTTCACCCGTGGTGAAACGCAGGCGCTGGTCGTGGCCACGCTGGGTACGGACCGCGACGCCCAGATCATCGACGCGATCACCGGTGAGTACCGTGACCGCTTCATGCTTCACTACAACTTTCCTCCGTACAGCGTCAATGAAACCGGTCGTGTGGGGTCGCCCAAACGGCGCGAGATCGGCCACGGTCGCCTGGCCCGTCGCGGCATCCAGGCCGTGTTGCCGGATATGCAGACCTTTCCGTACGTCGTGCGCGTTGTCTCCGAAATCACCGAATCAAATGGCTCCAGTTCGATGGCCTCTGTATGCGGTACCAGCCTGGCCCTGATGGATGCCGGCGTTCCGCTGGTGGCCCCGGTTGCCGGTGTGGCCATGGGTCTGATCAAGGACGGCGACAGCTACAAGGTGCTTACCGACATCCTGGGTGATGAAGATCATCTGGGTGACATGGATTTCAAGGTGGCAGGCAGTGCGACGGGCGTGACGGCGCTGCAGATGGACATCAAGATCGACGGCATTACGCGTGAAATCATGCAGGACGCGCTCGCGCAGGCACGTGAGGGCCGTTTGCATATCCTCGAGGAGATGAACAAGGTCCTCCCCGTACATCGCCAGGAGATGTCTGACTGGGCGCCGACCATCATCATGATGCGGATTGATCCGGAAAAAATCCGCGACGTCATCGGGAAGGGTGGCTCGGTCATTCGCGCGATCACCGAGGAGACGGGTGCAACCATCGATATCGATAATGACGGTACGGTGAAGATCGCATCTGTTCAGGCAGCTGCCGGTCGCGAGGCCAAGCAGCGGATTGAACTGATCACCGCGGATGTCGAAGTAGGCCGGATCTACGAGGGTAAAGTCGCCCGTTTGATGGATTTCGGTGCCTTTGTGACGATTCTTCCAGGCCGCGACGGTCTGGTGCACATCTCGCAAATTTCAGATGAACGGGTAGAGCGGGTCGGTGACAAGCTCAACGAAGGCGATGTCGTGCGCGTGAAGGTCCTTGAAGTGGACCGTCAGGGCAGGGTTCGCCTGAGCATGAGGGGACTGGACGCCGCCTGACGTCCAGTTTGCCCTGCTGGATCTTGCGCCTTTGGTGGCGGCTCAGGCGGTGTAACCGGCTGCAGCCGCCATCGACACATTTGCGCCACTGCCTTGCGCAGATGCCACAGGATTCTGCTTGTCCAGCAAACTTCTGAGTGCGCGATCAAGGCGCCCCGGAAGCTCTGGATCACGATCAAGCGCACCCAGCCTGATCATCGTGGCGAGAAACTCGGCTGACAGCAGGGGCGTATGGCCGCGCTGCGTCTCGGCGATGATCTGCAGAAGTACGGGCGTCGTGATGTCGACTCCGGTGGCTTGTTCCACCACCTTGACCTGGGAACCCTTGGTGATCAGCTCGCGCAGATCATCCAGGTTGACGTAACGGCTTTGTGCCGTGTCATAAAGTCGGCGGTTGACGTATTTTCGAATCAGTCTCGGCTCGCTCATCGTGGATCCCTCCGTGGGCTGCGGGGCTGGCATCAGGCCAGCCACCTCTTGGTTGGACACTTCCAACTACCCCTATAGACCCGCTCAAGCTGGATTTAGTTCGCGATGCAGCTCAACTAAACGGGACGATGTTTCATCCGGTTTAGTGTTTTGTTTTTCATGGGCTTATGGCTGATATATCAGCCGTGAACCGTCATCTGTGCCGGTCGTCGCGTTCGCCGTACTGCTTTTCGGCCAGTTCCCGCCGTTCCTGGGCCTCGAGGCACAAGGTGGCAACCGGACGCGCTTCCAGGCGCTTCAGGCCTATTTCCTCGCCAGTCTCCTCGCAATATCCATAGCTGTTGTCATCAATGCGCGCCAGTGCCGAGGCGATCTTTTTCAGCAGTTTGCGCTCCCGGTCGCGGGTGCGTAGTTCCAGGCCGAATTCCGATTCCTGTGTGGCACGGTCGTTTGGATCGGGGAAGTTGCTGGCCTCATCCTGCATGTGGTGCACGGTGCGGTCGACTTCCTCCATCAGTTCACGCTTCCAGGCCAGGAGCACCTGACGGAAGTGCTCAAGCTGGGCTGCATTCATGTAGCTCTCGCCGGCTTTCGGCTTGTACGGCCGAATGCCGTGAATCAGGGCATCCGGGTCGTACTCGTAGGATTCCGGTCTCGGTTGTGAGGATCTGAAGCCGGTGCTGGCACCGGCTTTGCGGTTGCCAGTCTTGGCAGCGCTTCGTGCCGGGGCCACCCCGGGCGCCTTTTTTGCCGTACCTCGATTGGCTGCGGGTGCCTTGGCCGGCTTCGTCGCAACTTTCTTCTTTGCGGGCTTCGGTGCGGATTTTGCCGCCGGCTTTGCTTTGTCCCGGACTGGTGTACGTGCCGCCTTGCTGGCGGTCTTGCGGGTGGCAACACGAGTCCTGGCCGCGGAGGATCCCGGCTTGGTCTTTGCTGAGGTCTTGGCTTTGCTGGCCGGTCGTTTTGCTGCAGGCATGTGTGATGAGTCCCGATAGCCCAGTAAACCGCCGAATTATACATAGCATGGGCTGTGGGCAAAGACCCATCCACGGATCCGGTCGGGGGATAGCTGCCGCAGAGGTCTACATCGGAACAGGCCCACGTCCAGGATCCGGCAAATGAACGGGTGCCTCGGATTGCCAGCCAGTCCGTCGATGTTCAGCGACGACCGAGGTATAGATTCCGCCGCGGACGTTGAAATCAGCAGTCAGGCGCATGAAATTGGGCGAAACAGCCGCTGCCAGGTCGCCAAGAATCTGATTGGTTACGGCTTCGTGGAAAACACCCTTGTCGCGAAACGACCAGATGTAGTTTTTCAGCGACTTCAGTTCGATACACAGCTTATCGGGAATGTACTCCAGGTAAAGAACCGCAAAATCAGGTTGTCCTGTGCGCGGGCAGAGGCAGGTAAATTCGGGCATGCGCATGCGTATGACGTAGGCCCGCGTGCTCTCGGGGTTCTGGAATGTCTCCAGAACAAAGTGGCCGGAATCCATGCTGTTCACTGTCAGGTAGCTCGATTGGTTGCGCCGGCAAACCATCACTGGTTCCCATACTTGGGTGTACCGGCCGAGGATTTAATTTACACTAGGTCTGCCGCACCCGTTAGTGTTGTTACTCACCCTGGGCGTCTGAAATTATGCGACTCAGCAAGATCAAGCTTGCGGGTTTTAAGTCTTTTGTGGACCCGACCACGGTTCATTTTCCCAGCAATCTGGTCGGCGTGGTCGGGCCGAATGGCTGTGGCAAATCAAATGTCATCGACGCGATTCGCTGGGTCATGGGCGAGACCTCGGCCAGGCACCTCCGTGGCGACTCCATGGAGGATGTCATATTCAGCGGATCAAGCACGCGCAAACCGGTCGGCTCGGCGTCCATCGAGCTTTTCTTCGACAACTCGGATGGGGCCATCGGCGGCCAGTACGCGAGCTATGCCGAGATTTCGATCCGCCGGATGGTCAGTCGTGATGGCATCTCGCAGTACTTTCTGAACAACACGCGCTGCCGGCGCAAGGACATCACCAGCCTGTTCATGGGCACCGGCCTGGGTCCGCGCAGCTACGCCATCATCGAGCAGGGCATGGTTTCCCGTCTGGTGGAGGCAAAACCGGAGGAAATGCGCAGCTATATCGAGGAAGCTGCCGGGATTTCCAAATACAAGGAGCGGCGCAGGGAGACTGAAACGCGTATCCACAATACCCGCGAGAACCTGGCCCGCCTGTCTGACCTGCGTACAGAGGTCGAGAAACAGATCAGGCATCTGCAGCGCCAGGCGCAGGTGGCGGAGCGCTACAAGTCCCTGAAGCAACAGGAGCGCCAGCTGGAAGCCGAACTGCTTTCCATTCGTCTGGCAGAGCTTGATGTGGGGCTGGGCGCACAGCGTGGCGACTTGTCGAGGCGGCAGACAGAACTGGAAGCCGCGGTCGCCGGCCAGCGCCAGATCGAGGCAGATATTGAACGGGCCCGCGCGCGACACGCAGATGTCAGTGACCGGTTTACGGCTGTACAGGCCAGCTACTATTCAGTACAGGGTGAAATCGCCCGTCTGGAGCAGACAATCGCCCATACCCGTGAATCACGGGAACGCCAGTTGGCAGAAATTTCCGCTGCTCGTGCCGGACTGGAGGGCATCGATGCCGAGGTCGGGCGTGACAGGGCGCTGGTCGCCAACCTGGACATCGAACTGGCCGATTTCGGGCCCAGGCTGGACGCTGTCCGGACAGACGCCGGGCAGGTGGGCATCGAGCTCGGTGCGGGCGAAGCGGCACTGGCAGACTGGCAGCAGCGCTGGCATGGCTTCAATCTCGACGTCAAGGAACAGCAGCGGCTCCGGCAGCTGGAGCACACGCGACTCGAACACATGGGTGCGCATCGTGACCGGCTCTCGCGGCAACTGGACTCTGTTGAAGGCGAGCGATCATCGATTTCCGTAGTTGATCTCGAGGCCAGGCTGCAGGTGCTCCTGCAGAACCAGGCCGTGACCCTGGCAGGTCTCGAGTCCGAGATGCGTGGTCTGGAAGACGTTGAGCGTCGACTGACGGCGCAGCGCGACGCCGAAAGGCAGCTTGGAGCAGATGTACTCCATCTGCGCGGAGAGCTCGAGTCTCGCCGGGGGCGGCTCGATACCTTGCGTGCGATCCAGAACACGGCTTTGGGCAATGAGGAAGAAGTGCTGGGCCATTGGCTCGCCACGACGGGGCTTGCGCACCGGCATCGACTCGTTCAGCAGCTGGTGGCCGAGGACAGGTGGACCCGTGCCATTGAAACGGTGCTGGGCGATTTTCTCCAGGCCATCTGTGTCGAGGACTCTGCCCGGTTTCTCGCCGCCTTGCCTGACACAAGCGTCGTATTGATAGAGCCCGCTGCCTCCGGTGATGAGCGGCCAGCTGCAACGGGCACCCTGGCGGCCTGCGTAAAAAATCCCGGCCGTCTTTACGGTGTGCTGTCTTCCGTACGCTGCGCTGTCGATATGGACGAGGCGCTGCGGATACGCAGGGACTTGCAGGCCGGTGAATCCGTCATCACGCCCGATGGTGTATGGCTGGGTCTAGGCTGGGTACGCGTCAGTCGCGGCCAACGCCACGCCGGGATGATGGCCAGAGAGCAGGAAATTCGGGCACTGTCCGAGGCGGTCGCCGAGCACGAGACACGTGCAGGCTTGCTGGCTGACAAACGGGTCGACATGCGCGAGGAGATCGAGGTCCTTGAGCGGCGTCGTTTCGATGCCCAGACCGCGCTGAACGAGGCCAACCGGCAAAGTCTCGAGGCCACGGCGCTCGTGGCAGGCCTGCAGTCGGAGCTTGACCGGGCGAGGCAAAGACTGGAGACGCTGGACCATGACAGCAACACCGTGCAGGACGAACTCCTGTCGGTAGGTACGGCGATCGACGAAGCGGGTGAACGACTTGCTGCTGCGGAAAGGGCGCTTTCCGCACTTGAGGAGCGTCGTGCGGGATTCCGGCAGGAACAGGACGACCTGCTGGCTGCGTACAACCGGCTTAGGCAGCTGGCTGAAGAGCGTCGCACTGCGGTGGCACAGATCCAGATTGAGTATGAGGGCCGCAAAACAGCGCACGGGGCGGCGATCGCGGCACTCGAGCGGCTGGTCGTTCAGCAGCGCCAGCTTGATCAGCGGATAGCGGTGCTGGCAGAGGATATCAGTGCGAGTGAAGCGCCGTTGCAGGCGTCGCAGCGGGAACTCGACGTGCATCTTGCGCAGCAACTCGAAATCCAGCAGCAACTCAGTCAGCAAAGGGACGAGCTTGCGGCCGTTGAGTCCGAGGTCAAGACGGCGGAAGTGCGCAGGCACGAACTCGAGAAGCAGGTCGATGCTTTCCGGGAGCTGGTTGATGGCCTGCGCATCAGCGTGCGCGAACTCGAGGTACGTCGCGAGACGCTGGCCGAGAGGTTTTCGGCAACCGGGATTTCGATGGACGAACTCGCGGGGCAACTTCCGGAGAACGCCGATGCCGGAGAGTGGGATCTGCGATTGCAGGCGATCCGCACGTCGGTTGAACGTCTCGGTCCGATCAATCTGGCGGCGATCAGCGAATTCTCTGAACAGTCAGAGCGCAAGACCTATCTGGATGCCCAACATGCCGACCTGAGTGCTGCGCTTGAAACGCTTGAGCATGCGATCCGGCGTATCGATCGTGAGACGCGGACGCGCTTCCAGGAGACCTTCGACAACATCAACACGGGCCTCAAGCGGCTCTTCCCGCGTCTCTTTGGCGGCGGGCATGCCTATCTCAGTCTGGATGGCGATGACCTGCTCAGTGCGGGTGTAACCGTAATGGCCCGGCCGCCAGGCAAGCGCAACAGTCATATCCATCTGCTTTCGGGCGGTGAAAAAGCCTTGACGGCGGTGGCGCTGATTTTTTCGATATTCGAGTTGAACCCGGCACCTTTCTGTCTGCTGGACGAGGTCGATGCGCCGCTCGACGAGGCTAATGTCAATCGTTTCTGCGACATCGTCCGGGAAATGTCCAGGACGGTGCAGTTCATCGTGATCACCCACAACAAGACCACCATGGAGATGGCCAAGCAGCTGACCGGCGTTACCATGAACGAGCCCGGCGTTTCCCGTCTGGTTGCCGTGGATATCGATGAGGCCGTCAAGCTCGCGGTCAGTTGAGGTCTGGTCGTGGAAGAACTCCGCTGGGTTCTGTTGCTTGCTGCCGTCGTGGTGCTGGTGGCGGTGTTCGTCTGGACGCGTTACAGGGCAAGGCTTTCTGATGCGCTACGGACGTCGCTGCGCAAGTCGGCGCCCCCGCCGGTCCGTATCGATCCCGATCTCGGTTCGAGTGATCCGCTGGCAGCAAGCAGTGCGCAGCCGGTTCGTCTGCCCGACAAGATTGTCACCATTCGGCTGCTCTGCCGCGACAAGCGCGGATTTCCCGGCGAAGACCTGGTGCTTGCGCTCCGTGAAAACGGACTGCGGCATGGCCGATTCGGGATCTTTCATTACCATGCCGCTGACGTCATCGAGGGTGATCCGGGCAGCGTGCCGGTGTTCAGTGTCGCCAGCCTCACCGAACCCGGTTCATTTGATCTGAGCCGTGTGCGCAACGATTTCTTTCCCGGCGTCAGCCTGTTCATGGGTTTGCCAGGTCCGGTCGAAGGTGTGGCAGCCTTTGACCTGATGGTCACGACCGCACGTGCCCTTGCAGTCGGGCTCAACGGCGACCTTGTGGATGAGCAGGGGAGTACTCTCAGCATTCAGCGTGAGCGTTACCTGCGTGAAGAAGTGATCCAGTTCCAGCATCGGCAGGGGCGTGGCTGAGGTATCGCAGGGCATGGCAGGGAAACCGGGGCCACGACAGCTTGAGCGGGTTTCAGAGTTGCGCAAGCTGCTTGCCGAGCACAACCGGCGATACTACGAACTCGATGAGCCGGTAATCCCTGACGCCGAGTACGACCGGTTGTTTCAGGAACTTGCCGCCCTGGAGCGTGACTTTCCGCAACTGGCCGATATTGATTCGCCAACCCGGCGTATCGGTGGCGCGGTGTCCAGCGGTTTCGCCGAGGTGGTGCACGGCCTGCCGATGCTCTCGCTCGATAACGCCTTCAGCGAGCAGGACGTGCTGGATTTCGATCGACGCGTGCGCGAGCGCCTTGGTACCGACACCGTTGTCTACTCTGCAGAGCCCAAGCTGGATGGGGTGGCCATCAGCCTGGTCTACGAAGAGGGTCTGCTCGTATGCGCGGCTACCCGCGGGGATGGTGCGGTCGGCGAAGACGTGACGCATAACGTCCGGACCATCGCCTCGGTACCCTTAAGGCTGCACGGCAAGGGTATCCCCGCACGGATCGAGGTTCGTGGCGAGGTGTACATGCCGCGCCGGGGCTTCGTGGAGATCAACAGGCGGGCACAGAAGTCCGGCGACAAGTTGTTCGTCAATCCACGCAACGCTGCGGCTGGCAGTCTGCGGCAGCTGGATCCCGCAGTCGCTGCCCGGCGACCGCTGGACATGTTTGCCTACGGCGTGGGTCTGGCAAATGGCGGCGAAATCCCGGACCGGCACAGCGCCACGCTGCGCCGACTCAGTGAGTGGGGGTTGCCGATCTGCGCGGAGAATTCCCTCGTCAGCGGCGTGGCTGGCTGTCTCGATTACTACAATGGCCTGGCTATGCGCCGCAACTCCCTGCCATTCGACATCGATGGTGTGGTCTACAAGGTGGACGGGT
>JAUPLK010000186.1 GCA_030836925.1 Pseudomonadota bacterium | reverse complement strand
CGCCTGAGCCTCGCACTGGCGGCCTACTACCTGGAAGTCGACGATCAGCAACTGACCTCGCTGGTGGAACTCGACACCGGCAGGACCGAATCGATCCTCGTCAATGCCGGCCAGACCGAGGCCTGGGGCATGGAGGCCGAGTTGCAGGCTGCGGTCACCGACAACTTCTCCCTGCAGGCCAGCTACGCCTGGACCGATTCGGAATTCGAGGAGTACATCAGCCCCGAGGAAGCCGATCTGCGCGGCGGCGATGGCAGTTTTGCCGACACGCAGCTGCTCGGTGACGTGAGTGGCAATGACTCGCCCCGCGTGCCGAAGCACATGGCCTCGCTGGCCGCGCGCTACCAACGGGCACTGACCGCAGACCGGCAATGGTATGCAGCGGGCGACTGGAGCTTCGAATCCTCCAAGTATGCTGCGGAACACAATCTCATCGAGACCGGGGACCGCCGGCTGGTCGGTCTGCAAACGGGCCTGCAGCAAGGCCGGTGGGATGCGAGCCTCTGGGTACGCAACCTGTTTGATGACGACACGCCCGTCGACATCTTCCGTTATTTCGACGGACGCTACGGCAGTCTGCCCACCTTCCCGCAGCTGGGCAGTGCACCGCCCAGCCGCACCCCACGCGGCTTTGCGATTCCGCTGGCACCCGGCCGTCAGGCCGGCATCACGGTACGCGTGAAATTCTGAGCAATGCGGACCAGAGTGGTCCTGTTCGCAGCCTGTAGGTAGATACCGCTTTTTAGGTACATACCCCTATTGTTGCTGTCCAGACTGCGGGATAACGTCCCGCGCAAGCTGCCATCCGGTCGAGGCGGCGCATGTCTTTTTTTGGGGATTTCCATATGAAAAATCAGTTGGCGGTAGCCCGCCTTCGGAACAGCAGCAGGGCTTTGCTGGCAGGTGGCGTTGCAGTCCTGTTGCCGCTCTTCACTGCACCGGTTATTGCCGCCGACAAAGGCGAGGCGCTCTACCAGGCCAATTGCGGCGGTTGCCACCAGGCGACCGGCCAGGGCTTGCCGGGTGCTTTCCCGCCGCTGGCGAAGTCTGACTTCATCGCCAAGAACCCCATGGGCTTGCTGGATATCACCCTGAAGGGCCTGTCCGGCAAGCTGGTCGTCAACGGCGTGGAATACAACAACACCATGCCGGCGATGAGCCATCTCAGCGATGGCGACCTTTCAGCGATCATCACCTACGTGCTGAACAGCTGGGACAACCCCGGTGGCAAGGTATCCACCAAGCAGGTTGCCGAAGCACGCAAGGCCGCCGGCCTCGAAGTCAAGCAGGCTGCTGGCGGTGCCCACCCCGGCGCCGGACAGGCCGAGGAACGCTATCAGGGTGCGCCGTCGGTGATTGCACCGCCGGAACAGGCCACCCGGATCGCGGCACCGGCCATGACGCCTGACGAGATGAAAGAAACGACCAAGATCTACTTCGAGCGCTGCGCCGGCTGCCACGGCGTGCTGCGCAAGGGCGCAACGGGCAAGCCGCTCACCACCGACATCACCCAGGCCAAGGGCACCGAGTACCTCAAGGCACTGATCAAGTTCGGCTCACCCGGTGGCATGCCCAACTGGGGCACCTCCGGTCAGCTGACCGACAAGCAGATCGACATGATGGCCCGCTTCCTGCAGAACGAGCCGCCGCAGCCGCCGGAATGGGGCATGGCCGAGATGAAGAACAGCTGGAAGGTGCTCGTGCCGCCCGACCAGCGGCCGACCAGCCAGCAGAACAAGCTCAACCTCGACAACGTCTTTGCGGTAACGCTGCGTGATGCCGGTGAGGTCGCCATCATCGACGGCGATACCAAGGAGATCGTCACGACCATCAAAACCGGTTATGCGGTGCACATCTCGCGCATGTCCCACTCGGGCCGTTACGTGTTCACCATCGGTCGCGATGGCCGGACCGACCTGATCGACCTGTGGATGAATCCGCCGCAGACGGTCGCCGAGATCAAGATCGGCCTCGAGGCCCGCTCGGTGGAAACCTCGAAGTTCAAGGGCTATGAAGACAAGTACGCGATCGCCGGTGCCTACTGGCCGCCGCAGTACGTGATCATGGACGGTGCCACGCTGGAACCGCTCAAGATCGTGTCCACCCGTGGCATGACCGTCGACACGCAGGAGTACCACCCGGAACCGCGCGTGGCGGCGATCGTCGCCTCGCACCAGCACCCGGAATTCATCGTCAACGTGAAGGAAACCGGCCGCATCCTGCTGGTGGACTACAGCGACATCGAGAACCTCAGCACCACCACCATCAATGCGGCTCCATTCCTGCATGACGGTGGCTGGGACTCCAGCCTGCGCTACTTCCTGACCGCTGCCAACAAGTCCAACAAGGTCGCGGTCATCGACTCGAAGGAGCGCAAGCTGGCGGCCATGGTGCCAGTCGACGAGATCCCGCATCCGGGCCGTGGTGCCAACTTCATCCATCCGGAATTCGGTCCGGTATGGGCCACCAGTGCGCTGGGCAACGACAAGATCACGCTCATCGGCACCGACCCCGCCAAGCACGAGCAGCACGCCTGGAAGGTCGTCAAGGTCCTGAAGGGCCAGGGCGGCGGTTCGCTGTTCGTCAAGACGCACCCGCGGTCCAAAAACCTCTGGGTCGATACAGCGCTCAACCCGGACGCCAAGATCTCGCAGAGCGTCGCCGTGTTCGACATCAGGGATCTTGATGCCGGGTACAAGGTGCTGCCGATCGGCGAGTGGGCCGGGCTCGGGAAGGGCGCGAAGCGCATCGTGCAGCCCGAGTACAACAAGGCTGGCGACGAGGTCTGGTTTTCGGTCTGGAGTGGCCAGACGGAGGAATCCGCCATCGTCATCGTCGATGACAAGACCCGCAAGCTGAAGAAGGTCATCAAGGGACCGAAGATGATCACGCCGACAGGCAAGTTCAACGTCTACAACACGGTTCACGACGTCTACTAAACACAGCGCAGACACCGGGGGTCGGGCCACAGGCAGAATTTGTGGTCTGACCCCCAATCCGCCCGGGATGATTTAGTACCATGGGCGGATGGATTCCACCCTCCTGCTCAAGGCCCTGATTCTCGGCATCGTCGAGGGGCTGACTGAATTCCTGCCGATCTCCTCCACCGGCCACCTGATCCTCGCGGCCGACCTGCTCGGTTTCAACGACAACAAGGGCAAGGTCTTCGAGATCGTGATCCAGACCGGTGCCATGCTCGCCATCGTCTGGGAATACCGGCAGCGCTTTGCGCGCGTCCTCACCGGCATGTTCACTGACGCCGCCGCACAGCGTTTCATGGTCAATCTGCTGGTGGCCTTCATGCCGGCCGCGATCATGGGCCTGCTCTTCGGCAGCGCCATCAAGGCGGTGCTGTTCAAGCCCGTACCGGTCGCGATCGCCTTCATCGTCGGTGCTTTCGTGATTCTCTGGGCCGAGAAACGCCAGCACCGCATACGGGTGACCGAAGTCGACGACATGAACTGGCGCGATGCGCTGCTGGTCGGCTGCGCCCAGTGTTTTGCCCTGATTCCGGGCACCTCGCGCTCCGGTGCGACGATCATCGGCGGTCTGCTGTTCGGTCTGTCGCGGCGTGCCGCGACCGAGTTTTCATTTTTCCTGGCAGTACCCACGCTGGTCGCTGCAGGCGCCTATGACGCCTGGAAGAACCGCGCCTTGCTGGATGTGCACGATATCGGCCTGTTTGCCGTCGGCCTGGTCGCAGCCTTCGTGTCGGCGTTCCTGTGTGTGCGCTGGCTGCTGCGCTTCATCGTTGCGCACGATTTCACCATTTTCGCCTGGTACCGGATCGTGTTCGGCATCATCGTTCTGGGTACCGCCTACAGCGGCCTCGTCAACTGGTCAGCCTGAAAAAACCGCAGGGAGCCTCAATGAAGCGCATCAATCACTCGACCGGCAGCAAGTGGGAACCGGTCATCGGTTATTCGCGTGCCGTACGTACCGGGCAGTTTGTCTATGTTTCAGGCACCACCGCCTCGGGTGCCGACGGCAACATCGTCGGCGTGGGGAACCCCTACGCGCAGACGCAACAGATCCTGAAAAACATCAGCGCTGCACTGGAGGCGGTCGGCGCGCGGCCGGAGCACGTGGTACGTACCCGCATCTACATGACCGACATCAGCCGCTGGGAAGACGTGGGCCGCGCCCACGGCGAAGTGTTTGGCGCGATCCGTCCGGCCACCGCGATGGTGGAAGTCGCCCGGCTGATCAGCCCGGAGATACTGGTGGAGATCGAGGCCGACGCGGTGATACCGGCCTGAGAATTCCCGTTACCAGCAGTGGGCGGTGCTGTCGCCCGTCGCTGAGCGGACGCCGACGGCGTT
>JAUPLK010000026.1 GCA_030836925.1 Pseudomonadota bacterium | reverse complement strand
GAGAGCAATGTCGTGTAGACCAGGCTCATCGCACGCAGGGTCAACTGGCCGCCCAGCAGGTCACGCGCAACCGCATTGATGTAGCGCGCAACAGTCCAGGCCAGCCGTTCCGGCCAGGGCCGGCCGGACCGGTCGCGACGCCAAAGCGCGTGATCGATGGCCTCAGCCAGTGTTTTCATGCCGGAATCCCGCGCACAACCGCAGCATCAGCCTTTCCTGGGCCCGAACAGCGCGGCAGCAGCGTCCATGGCCGCCTGCTCTGCGGATGCCCGCTGCGCATCAAAGGCCCCCGCATGCGGCTTGAAGTAGTCGCAGAAATTGGGCCGCTCTTTTTCCCGCACCTCCTCGGCATCGTCTTCGCGACATTGCTTCGGCCGCGAACGATCATGAAACCGGCACAGGCGGCAGACGTGCAAGGGACTGCGGCAGGCGGGACATTCCTCGGTCCTGCCCAGCGGCAGGGACAGCGCCGCCAGGGATGCCCCGCAACGCCAGCAAAGCAGTTCGGCATTCATGTGCAGAGCTTAGCCGATACGGCTGGACTGGTTCAGGCTACAATTTGTGCCGCGTTCAGCTCGCGGGAGATTTCCGATGGCTACCGATCAGATCAGCGCCGGCAATCGCGGTGAGCCTGGATTCGGTTTTGGCAGCTTCCTGCTGCGGCTGCTGTTTGCCCTGCTCATCGTGCTGTTGACCTACAACCCCTCCGGCTTCTCGTTTCTGCACTGGGCGAAGGACGCCTTCCTGTCCAGCAACCTCGGGCCGCCGCATTTCCTGACCGGGATCGCGTTACTGATCGGCTGGGTGGTATTCGTGCATGCCACAACCCAGTCCCTCGGGCTTTTGGGCATCGTGCTGGTGGCAGCCCTGTTCGGAGTGCTGGTATGGATGCTGTTCTTCTATGACCTGGTCAAGACCAGTTCAGCTGGAACCATCACCTGGATCGTGCTGATTGGCGTATCGGTCGTGCTGACCATTGGCGTGTCCTGGGCGCATATACGCCGCCGTTTGTCGGGGCAGGCGACTGTCGATGAGGTCAAGGACTGAGCAGTCCGGCAAATCTGCGCAAAAATCATCCTTTTGGGTGAGGCCATGACTGGACATAAGGTGTAATACAGAAACTGCCGAGGCGACGAGATGGCCCCTCCAGACTTCCCTTGTCTTCGGCCCGGTCCCGGTTTCGCCCCACGTAACCGGGACCGGATTTCTTCGCCCTCTGCCGTGGAGGCAGTGCTTTGGCCGGCTGGTTCTGGCTGATCGCACTGGGCCTGTTCCTGGTGCTCACCGGCCTCTATATCCACTGGACGGTGGTGCTGTTCGGCGCCCTGCTTCCGTTCCTGCCGGTGCTTGCCGAGTTGCTGCGCCGCCGGCGCAACCGTCGGCCGCCTTCTTGAGCCTTCTGCCGCGACGCAATGCCGCGCCCCACGGGGCATATACATCTAAGTAATTTGTCTAACCTGCAGCCACACCCGTGGCTAAGCTGGCACCCCTGAAACTTTCAGCCAACGGTTCCCGGCATGCAGTCCAGCGGACAAATGGTCGTTGCCAGTCGCCTGTCCGACGGGCGGGTGGTCTTCCTCGGCACCGGTGCACAGTGGGTCGAGGACCTGCAGCTCGGCGCACTGGCAAGACACAAAGATGAGGGCGAAGCCCTGTTGCAGAGTGCCCGCAAGGCCGAAGCGGCCAACCAGGTGGTCGAGGCTTACCTGATCACCGTCGAAACCATTGCGGGCAAACGACGAGCAACGGACTGGCGCGAGTCCATCCGGGCCTGCGGACCGACCGTGCGCACTGACCTGCTGACCCACACCAGTTGATTCAGGCCGGTTGATTCGGGAACTCGCATAGATGTATCGCTACGACGAATTCGATCACACCCTGGTGGCCGAGCGGGTGGCCGTGTTCCGGCGCCAGGTGGAACGGCGCCTGACCGGCGACATCACCGAGGACCAGTTCAAGCCACTGCGTCTGCCCAACGGGCTGTACCTGCAGCTGCACGCCTACATGCTGCGCATCAACGTGCCATACGGCTGCCTGTCATCCCGGCAATTGCGCAAGCTGGCTTTCATCGCGCGACGTTTCGACCGGGGCTTCGGTCACTTCACCACCCGGCAGAACATCCAGTTCAACTGGATCAGGCTCGACGAGGCACCGGACATCCTGGCGGAACTCGCCGACGTCGAAATGAACACCATGCAGTCTTCGGGCAACTGCGTACGCAACATCACGGCCGACCAGTTTGCCGGGCGTGCCCGCGACGAAATCGAAGATCCGCGCCCCTGGTGCGAACTGATCCGCCAGTGGTCGATCCTGCACCCTGAATTCGGCTACCTGCCACGCAAGTTCAAGATCGCCGTCACGGGTGCAGCCAGCGACAGGGCAGCCGTCAAGTTCCACGATGTCGGTCTCTACCTGCGCCGCAACGCCGAGGGCGTGATCGGCTTTGAAGTCATCGTCGGTGGTGGACAGGGCCGCACGCCTTATGTCGGTCTCACCATCCGCGAGTGGCTGGCCAAGGAAGATCTGTTCTCCTATCTCGAAGCGATACTGCGCATCTACAACCTCGGCGGCCGGCGCGACAACCCCAACAAGGCGCGCATCAAGATCCAGGTGAACGCGCTCGGCATCGATGAGTTCCGCCGT
This sequence comes from Pseudomonadota bacterium, assembly GCA_030836925.1. Lineage (GTDB taxonomy): Bacteria > Pseudomonadota > Gammaproteobacteria > Steroidobacterales > SHZI01. The sequence continues at coordinate 8,398 of JAUPLK010000026.1, read as the reverse complement.
CTGGTCGAAGAGGAATGGGCAGAGATCAAGGCCAGCCCACTGCTCAATGTTGATCCGGCCGAAGTCGCGCGGATCACGGCCTATTTCGCGCCACCGGCCTGGGAAGACCTGCCGGAAGAAACAGTGGCACTCGACAGACTGCGCAAGGCCCAACCGGCATTCGATGCATGGTACCGGGCCAATGTCGTCGGGCACCGGACGCCGGGCTACGCCATCGTCAACCTGTCGCTGAAATCGCCGGGGATCGCACCCGGCGACCTGACGGCCGAGCAGATGGATCGCGTTGCGGATCTGGCCGACCGCTTCAGCCTCGGTGAACTGCGGGTATCGCACCGGCAGAATCTGGTTTTCACTGATGTCCGGCAGAAAGAGCTGCATGAGCTGTGGACCGAACTGGCGCGCATTTCGCTGGCAACCGCAAATATCGGCACGCTGACCGATATCGTCGCCTGCCCCGGACTTGATTTCTGCTCGCTGGCCAATGCGCGGGCGATTCCCGTGGCGCAGGACATCAGCCGGCACTTCAGTGATGCCGCCACCCTGCAGGACATCGGCGAGTTGACCATCAACATCTCCGGCTGCATGAACGCCTGCGGCCATCATCATGTCGGTCACATCGGTATTCTCGGCGTGGAAAAAAAGGGCCAGGAGTTCTATCAACTGACGCTCGGTGGATCATCAGCCGAAGATGCAGCGCTCGGCGAGAGGCTTGGCCGCGCCATTTCGGCCGACGAGGTGCCCGCCGCCATCGAGGCGCTGGTCGCGCGCTACAAGAGCCTGCGATCCGGTGACGAGCGCTTTCTGGACACCTGGCGCCGCGTCGGCATCGAGCCTTTCCAGGATGCCGTCTATGGCGAAGGCGTGACGCCCCGGCGCGAGGTGGCGTAATGGCCCTGATCCGCAACGGCAAGCTGGTCGACGACATCCATATCGATGCCCGGACACTCGATCCGGTGCCCGTTGACCAGCCAGTGATCGTCAGCCTGCTGCAGTGGCAGGCCCATCGCGACACACTGCTGGCCGGCAAGCAGTCGCTCGGCATCCGCCTGCAGAGTGACCAGCCGCCGGCGCTGCTTGGCGCGGATCTCCGGCACTTCGCCGTTGTCGCGCTCGAGTTTCCGAAGTTCCGCGACGGTCGCGCCTACACGCATGCGCGGATGCTGCGCGAGCGCCTCGGATTTCGCGGCGAGCTGCGTGCCGTCGGCGACGTGCTGCAGGAACAGCTCAACTACATGCAACGCTGCGGTTTCGATACTTTTGAAATCAGCACTGCTGATCCGCTTGCGGCCTGGCAGGCCATCGAAAACGACCACACTGTCTGGTACCAGGCGACCGGCGACGGCCGACCGCGGGCACTGGAGCTGCGCCGGCAGCAGGCCCGTTGATCGTCAGGCGCACTCAGCGCACATGGTCACTCCAGTGGGCGATGAGTTGCCTCGCGGAACGGAGGCTGACGGCATGAATCGTGAAGGTCGGACTCGCACCACCGCTGCAGGGAAACAGACCAGCCCCCGCCAGCAGCAGGTTGCGTACCTCGTGAGTCCGTCCAAAGCTGTCACACACTGAATCACGGGCGTTGGTGCCCATGATCGTTCCGCCGACGACATGACCGGTCGGCATGCCGGACGACGTCCAGTGATCCCGGGCACCTGCTGCGCTGAAAACTGCACGGGCTTCATCCTGCATGTGCTTCCACAGCGCCAGCAATTCCGCAGAGTAGCGATGCACGGTGCGGGCAAGGCGATAGCCCTCGCGATCCAGACCGGCATCCAGTTCCACGCGATTGTCGCGCTCGGGAACACCGCTGCCGAAACCGATCATCATGCCGATGTGCTGGCTCGCCGTTTCCAGAAACCGCTGCAATGCCGGGCCAAACAGCTGTGGTTTGCTCAGGGCGATGCCGAGCAGGTCATTGGGCTTCATCGCCGGCGCCAACTGCCACTGATAGCCGCCGAAGGCGGCGGGCCGCGCATCATTCACATAGCCCTCGCGATACATGAGCTGCCCGGCGCTGATCCCCATCCACGGCTGGGTCTGTTCCCGAAACAGCCCGAAACCCTGCACGATGAACTCGGCCATCAGGTAACGCCCGACCAGACCGCTGGCGTTGGCGAGTCCGGCCGGATGCGCATCCGCTACCGAGTTGAGCAGGATGCGGGGATTGCCGATGGTGGATGCCGCAAGGATCACGACATCGGCACGCTGCACATGCCGCTCGCCCTGATGGAAATACTCGACACCCGTGGCGTGACCGCGCTTGTCGGTCATGACCCGCTTCACGTCACAGTGCGCATGGAACTCTGCGCCGGCTGCACGTGCTGCCTTGAACCAGGTGACGAGTGGATTCGCCAGCGCGCCGGTGGGACACCCGGCATCGCACCAGCCATCCCACAGGCAGGCCGGCCGGTCGCGATAAGGAACGGAGTTGACGATCACCGGCAGGGGCGCAACCGGTTTGCCAAGCTCGAGAAACCCCCTGGCCAGTGCTTCACCCTGTCCGAAGCGCGGCACGGCGGGCATCGGATAGGGATCACCGGGACCGCGCCAGGTCTCGGCCTGCGCATCGCCCGAGATGCCCATCTCCGCCTGGATACGGTCATACCAGGGGCGCAACTCGTCGTGGCTGATCGGCCAGTCCAGCCCCTTGCCAAACCGGCGCCGCACTTCGAAATTTTCCGGCAGGAAGCGCGGCCAGGTGCCGTAGTGGTGCAGGGCTGCGCCGCCGAATCCCGAGCCCGTGACGAAGTTGTTTCCGACCGGATGATCGCCCGTGCCGGCAACCGGTGCGCCGCGCCACTTCAGGCGGCGCGCCCAGATCTGCGAGCTGATCAGGTCATCCAGCGTCCAGGCCGGTCCGGCCTCGAGCACAGTCACGCGCTTGCCGGCTCGCGCCAGCTCTGCCGCATACAGGCAGCCGGCTGCACCCGCACCGACGATGACGACATCAACCGCTTCGTGCTTCATTGGCTCCCAACTTGACCGGACCCAAGGCTGCCTCTAGCTTTAGGCTCGCAGCTTAGCCCAGACGGAGGGATGAGGTCGTGGATCCGCGGCGGCGACAATTGCTCCAGTCCGGCAGCCTCGGGCTGCTGGCCTTTACGCTGGGCGGTGTCGAACTGCTGCTGACGCCGCGGGAAGCGCGGGCCAAAGCCCTGCCCTTTCGCGTGCTCAGGACTGCCGAAGTCGCAAGCCTCGAAGCACTCGGCGAGATCCTGGTGCCCGGCGCCCGTGCTGCCGGCATCGCGCACTTCGTCGACCAGCAACTGGCGGCAGATCCGGCCGATTGCCTGCTGCTGGTCCGCTATCTTGACGTTCCACCGCCCTATCTCGATGTTTACCGTCCAGCATTGGCGGCACTGGATACCGTCAGCCAGAGCGCGCACAGGAAAAGCTTCAGCGCTCTCGACGAACAAGCCGCCATCAACCTCGTACGCACCATGAGCGAGACCAACCCTGAAGGCTGGCAGGGACCGCCCGCACCGCTGTTCTACTTCGCGCTTCGCAGCGATGCCGTCGACGTCGTATACGGCACCGAAGAAGGCTTCGAGCGGCTCGGGATCCCGTACATGGCGCATATCCGGCCGACTGCAAAATGGTAGCCCCGCTATCTTGAACGGCGAATTCCAGCGCGGCTGGCGGCCGCTGGTCGCCAGCATCCTCGGCAATGGCGGCGGCATCCTCGCCATCACCTTCTACACGCAGGGCCTGTTTGCCGGCCCCGTCAGCGCGGAGTTTGGCTGGACGCGCAGCGACTTCTTTCTCGGCTTCACGATCATGCAGTTCTGCGGGCTGGTCACCGCACCGCTGACCGGCTCGCTGGTCGATCGTTTCGGACCACGCGTCGTCGGCATCACGGGACTCATCGGACACGCGACGATGTACCTCGTGCTCGCCATCACGCCGGGCTCGCTGTGGGCTTTTTATCTGGCCTTTGCCGGACTGGCCGTGTTCGCCGCCGGCAGCCTGCCCATCACCTGGACGACGGTCGTGAACAGCTGGTTCCACCGGCATCGCGGCCTCGCCATCGGCCTGACCATGGCCGGCATCGGGCTGGCCGCCCTGCTCGCCCCACCGTACACACAGTTCCTCATCGCCAGTATCGGCTGGCGCGCCGCCTACGCGGGGATCGGGCTGAGCGCACTTGCCTGTACGCTGCCGGCAGTGCTTCTGTATCTGCGCGTTGCGCCACAACGTGCCGTTGATGCACACAGCACACCGGGCTCGACACCTGCGCTGTGGGGACCGACGCGTGCCGAAGCCATGCGCGACCGCCGTTTCTGGATCATGGGCAGCGCACTGTTCATCATCACCTTGTCGGTGATCGGCCTGATTCCGAACTTCGTGCCGTTGCTGCTCGACCTGGGCTGGACCACCGCCAAAGCGGCGCAAGCAGCCACATTGCTTGGCCTGGCCGTCATCGTCGGACGACTGATGGCGGGTTTTCTCGTCGACCGGATCTGGGCGCCGGCCGTCGCCGCGCTGTTTTTTGCCGGGCCGGCGCTGGCCATGGCGCTGATGGCCAGTGTGCCGGTCACTCCGGTCCTTGCGCTTGCGGCTGCCGTGCTGCTCGGCCTCGCGGCCGGCGCCGAACTCGATCTGCTTGCCTACCTGAGCAGCCGTTACTTCGGTACGCGACACTACGGTGCCGTGTTCGGCGGAATCTACGCGTTCTTTACCGTGGGTTCAGGCCTGGCCCCACTGCTCTACGCCAGGGTTTTCGATACGCTCGGCAGCTATCGCCCGATGCTCGCCGCTGCCGCCATCGCCATCGTCGTGGCCGTGGGGCTGCTGCTCAGGCTGGGCGCCTATCCGTCGGGACTGCGGCAGAGCTGAACATGCAAGAGCGGCGGAAAAACAAGTTGGATAGAGCGCGTTAAAAGCCCCTGCTCCGAGGGCACCTAGGCCAACTTCAGTGCGGCAAAAAGCAGCCCTATGCCCACCATCAGCATCGAGCCGAGCCGTATCGTCATCGTGGTGGACAGCCCATCAATCCTGTTGTCGATGCGGTTGGACATGATTTCCATGTCTTTGCGGATCAGCGCGCACTCCTGGTGGAGTTCGGTGCGCAGCAGCTGCAGGTCAGCCTTGGTTGCAATTGTCGTCGCCATGTCCCGCTCCATCGCATCGACCACGGCCCTGGCCTTGTCATTCGGGACGTTGATGCTGATGAGCGCATCATATAATGGATAGAGGTAGTCCATGCCGGACCTCCTGCCGCGTGCGAAACAGCGCGCATCTTGCCGCCGCAGTGCACTGGCGGTAAGCCCGGGTTTATGATGATTTCGCAGGGCAACGCGAGCTGGCCGTGAAACTGGCTGGAATCGGCAAAACAGGTGAACCGGGCGCAAAAGATCTGAACATGGAACACCCCCGCAAACTGGTGCACACAAGCCGGCAACTCATCCGCTGGGGTGACATGGATGCCTACGGGCATGTCAACAACACCGTCTACTTCCGCTACATGGAGCAGGCGCGCGTTGAATGGCTGGAGTCCGTCGGCTATCGCTGCAACGCCGAGCAGGAGGCGCCCGTCATCGTGCACGCAGATTGCAGCTTTCTCCTGCCACTCAACCATCCCGGCAGCATCGAGGTGCACGTGTTCACCGGCAATGCCGGCCGTTCCAGCCTGATGACTTTCTATGAACTGCGCCTGCAGGGCGACGACAGGCTCTACGCCGAAGGCAGCGCCAAGATCGTCTGGATCAACCCCGCCAGCGGCAAGTCGGTGAGCTTGCCCGATTGCCTGCGACAGCTGGCGGCAGGTTAGAGCTCAGAGGCGGCGACGCCCCGTAGCGCTCACCAGCGGCTCAGGCCGATGGTTCGGCGATCTGCCGAATCGTCAGCGCGCAGCGCTGTTCAATCAGGGCATTGATTCTCTCAACCACCGCGTTACCGACATAGCCGTGGTCAGGATCGGACTGGAGCTTGCGCGCAATGGATGGAAGTGACTTTGCCAACTCCAGGATTCGCTGTCTGGCCTGTGCTTTGGCAAGGCCCGCACCTTCGGCAAACTGCTCCCAGTGCCGCGCCTGGACTTCGCCGAACTTGTATTTGCTGCCGATCTTCATCGCCATTTTCGGCGTCAGTGCTGGATACACCGCTGTCGACAGGGTGTCGTAGAACGGCGCCAGAACGGGTGCCTTCCCGGAGTACAGCAGGGAAAGATTCTTGGCGTGCGCATCGTGATTGCCGATCAGTGCGTTGAAGATCACGTAGTCGAGCAGACGCAGGACCTGCGGCGCACTGGGGCGCGTTGAACGGCGCAGCAGATCAAAGCATTGGGCCAGATCGGGGCCACCTTCATTCTGGTATTTCATTTCAGGTACCACGCCAAGCGCCTGGCAGAAATCCTCCTGATGAAGACGTTGCCGGTGACCCTGAGCATCGACAAGTCGGTCGTAGCGCTCAACCAGCAAAAATGGGCGACCCGATACTTCGTGAACTTTCGATTTCGCCGGCATGAACTGCATGGCCTCAGCCAGTGCCATGCAAAATCCTTCGTTGAGCACACTGTCCTCAACGGTAGGGATGGCTGGTTTCAGTACGTGGGAACTCGGCATGCCGTTGCGGGGCAGCCCGATGCGGGCCCCGTCGAAGACAACCGGCAATTTCTCCTGGGCTCCCGCCAGTGAAAGCCGCAAGCCGTCTTTGCCTGCCAGCATTGGGCGATTCGGGAGTTCATCGAGGATGGCAAGGATTTCCTCGTCGCCCAGCCATTGCACATCGTCGTTGCGGGTCGGCGCAGGCAAGGCCTGGCCAGGCGCAAGAAACGTCACGGCCCCGGCGCATTCACCACCGATATGATCCAGCAGCGCAAAGTCGTTCTGGCCCGAAACCTGGAACTGCTGCGCAATCAGCCGGCGCATCTGCCCTTCCGGCAGCAGACCGGCAAAGAAGGGGCGGGTTTTGCGATCGTCGAACGGTTCTGGCTGCAGAGGCAGCGAGACCGACAAGGCAACGGCGTCTCGATGCGATAGCCAGGCGGGCGCGTAGCAAAAATTCAGTCGCCCGGCGATCAGCGACAGGGTGCCGACACGATCGTCGAAGAGCCAGACCGCCAGCTCATGCGCCATGGACGGTGTCCTCACTTCGATCGTCGGTTGAGCCAGCAGGCAGTCCGGTCAACCGGATCTCTCCACCGAGGGCATCAATGACCCGCAGTACGTTTTCCAGTCGCAAGGTGGGCTTGCCTGCTTCAAGGTCGACGATGAAGCGCACACCAACCCCGGCCGCGAGAGCCAACCGGGGCTGTGTCAGCCCGAGCTGCTTGCGAGCAGCACGCAGTGCACGGCCCAGTTGTTGAGGTGAGCGTATGGGTGTCATGGCTTATATAATTTCCCGTTCGGGAAATAATCTGCTGAGTTTTGCGTAAGTGCAAGTAATATTTCCCGAACGGGAATCTTACGAGACACTGGGCCACACCCAGGCGAATATTTCCTGATCGGGAAATACAGCGTATTCGGCGGTCAGGCAGGGCGACGCAACCGCAGGCCCTTTGACCTTGCCTTAGCGCATCGCTTTCTACGCCCACTCGGCCTTCTCGCGTGCGGAAATTCTTCTGCGGGGCTGCGGATCGCAGTGGCCTGGAAACACCCCCACATTTCTGGGGCCAGTTCATAGATTCCAGCATTGAAACAGGACGCGAACCCGCCTAACGTGAAAACCCCCGAGGAGAAACACCATGTCCGACCGAATCAATACCCTGATCGAGCTGGCGCGGAAGCTGACCCCAGAGGAACGCGCACTGTTTTTGGACCGCCTGCATGATCTCGTCAGCCCGCCGGATCCCGCGTGGGCGAGCGCATGGGTCAGCGAATGCGAGGACCGGCTCACCGCAGTCGAGAGAGGCGAAATGCAGGCGGAGAACTTCGACGACGCCATACAGCGCCTGCGGACCAAATATGCCGCGCAATGAAAGTCCGCCAGCTGGCAGAAGCCAGTCGGGACCTTGAGATAGAGCAATACCGCGCCGTAGCGCTCACGAACGACGCCGCAAGGGCACGACTTTTGACTTCGCCTTCGCGCGTCGCTTTTTGGGCGCCGTGGCATCTTTCGCCGCCGCACTGTCCGCAACCACCACCGCGCGCAGTCGTGCCACCCGCGCAGCCGGAAACGGCGCACCGCCGGCGTAGAGATCGGCCAGCACACCAGCCTTGTCGGCACCGGTCACGAACCAGATGATGCTGCGCGCACGATTGATGACCGGCAAGGTCAGCGTCATGCGCGTATAGCCATGATGCTCGGCCGTGAGCGCGACTGCCCGATCCTTCACCTTCAGGGCCGGATCGCCGGCAAACAGCGAAGCCGTGTGCCCGTCGGTGCCCAGCCCCAGGTGGACCGCATCGAAGATAGCCGGCGTGCCGGCCAGCTCTTCGATCCCGGCCGCGTATTCCGCTGC
>JAUPLK010000185.1 GCA_030836925.1 Pseudomonadota bacterium | reverse complement strand
AGCGCGTCGAATGCAACTTTGCGTCCGGTGTGTCCGCGCGAGATGCGGATGATCATGGCGGGGATGATCAGGCCCATCACGCCAAAGGTGAACAGGTGAACGGAGAAGCTGCCGATCCAGGCACTGCGTCCGGTGATCTCGAAGGCCACGACCAGCAGCTGTATCGCGATTGCCAGCTTGCCGAGGTGCATGATGCCGAGGTCCAGGCGTGAGCAGGCCAACAGTGGCTTCCAGAAGGCCAGCCGCACGATCAGCAGCAGTGCGAGCAGCACGGCGATGCCGGCGCCCGGCAGCGGTGGCATGAAACCGGCGAATACCATGGCCAGTCCCAGTATCTTGATTGCAGTGTCGAGCAGGGGATTGCGCAGGATGTTGACCTTGAACACGCCGCGCATGAATTCGCTCAGGGTCCGTTCCAGCATGATCAGGAAGCACATGCGGAACAGTCCCAGCACCATCAGCGTACCGGCCGGACCATAGGCAGTGCTCAGCATCAGCGGCTTGGCAACGATGAACAGCGGCAGTGCCAGCAGGAAAAACAGGTTGTCGCGGCGGTAGCCGTCGGCTTCCCGGTGCCGCAGCAGGCTCCACAGCAGCATGCCGATCAGGCTGACCAGGAACAGCTGGTTCGAGAGCAGGAACAGCGGTGCGGGCCAGCTGCCGCCAAAGGCCATGCCGATACGCTCGAAGCACCATGCCGCAACCAGGAATATCAGTGCATTGCCGTGCCAGCCGCGGATCTTCACCCAGTTCTTGGTGGCGGTGAGCAGGAAGCCGCCGAGCAGTGCCCAGCCGAAACCGAAAAACATCTCGTGGGCATGCCACTGCACGATGGAATAGCCACTGTGTGGCAGGCCGATGGTGCCGGAGAACATCAATGCCCAGATGATCGGCAGGGTCAGCCCGGACAGGCAGCTGAGAATGAAAAATGGCCGGAAACCGACCAGCCAGACCGGATGTTTTGCGAAACTCACTTCGGCGGAACCTTGCGCGCAGGGGTTGCCCCTATGATGCCAGCCGGCTGCCTGGTGTGCGACCCGCGTGTATGATGCGCATACGTACTGGTCACCTGGTGACGGAACCGACGATGAAGAAGCTCAATACTGCACAGCGATTCTGGTTGCTCGGCTCGCTGGCGATGTTGGCAACGACTGTGGCCATCATCTTCATGCAATGGCCGCTGCGTGACCCGGAGGTGATGGCCGATCTGCAGGCGTCCGAGTGTGCCCAGTGGCGCGAGCTGCCAGCAGCGCGGGTGGACGAGGCCTGGCCGATGACCGGCGACGCGTGTTTTGCGTTGCGCACGCTGATGGTTCGCGATGAGGTTGTCATCTCCTCGATGGATGACTATGACAAGTATCGCAGGGCAACAGGCATCAAGCGGGCGTTCAGGTCGCTCCTGACATGGGCGTCGATCATGGGTGGCATCTATGTGATTGCCTGGGTCAACAGCCGTATAGCGGCGAAGTTTCTGGAACTTAAAACGCGGAAATCCAGGTAAGCTGAATCCACCCCGGCACAGGTACCCGTAGCCATGTTAGTTGCAATCATCGTCGGGTCTTTCGTCGGTACCGCTGCGGCCTGGTTCCTGTCCCTGCGCTTGCTGGGATTGCTCGCAGACCGCCATACCAGCACGCCGGCACAGCGTCGCTTCATGAAAGTGATGGGCGGGGTATTGGGTGCGATTGCGATGGCACCGGCGATATTCATCAGCGTGTTCCTGTCCAGCTGGCTGGATCGGGCGTTCAACCTGCCGGTTACCGGCGGCTTCTGGTTGCTGCACGCACTGGGACTTTCGCTGGTGACGGCGCTCACCGTGGTCGGCGCGACAGGTATGGGTGCGGTATTGGGCATCATCGGTGCACGCAGCCTGTATCCCGGGTCACGCAGTTGAGTCGCGGCTGCTGCGCATGGCCAGAAAATCCCATACAAGACGCTCGAGCAACAGGATCATTGCCGGTGTGCTGGCGGGCATCGCCAAGGCGATTGGTCTCGATCCCGGCCTCGTGAGGCTGATGTACCTGTTCGGTGCATTCTTCAGCGCAGTGATTCCAGCCGTGATCATTTACCTGATTTTGTGGGCCTGGATGCCCCCCCCCGAAAGCGGCGATGCGTCAAACTGAATGCCGCTATACTCCGCCGCCATGGAAAACCGGAAGAAATTTTTTCGTTCGAGGAACAAGCTCCTCCTCGGGGTCTGCAGCGGGCTTGCTGAAGGTTTTGGTGTCAGCCCCGCTCTGGTCCGCTTGTACTGGATCATCGGTACAGCGGGCAGCATGATCCTGCCCGGTGTCGTGATCTACATTTTTCTCTGGACCTGGATGCCGTTGCGACCCGCTCAGTCTGGCCAGACCGACTTCGGCGGCTCGTAACGCGACAGCATCTGCAGGTAGTTGCCGCGTTCGAAGGCAACCGGATCCGGCGAATTCTTCTGTGACAGGCTGCCCTTGAGCTGGCGCAGCGATTCGTATCCCTCCTGCTGCATCCAGGCCAGCACACCGTCGTGCAGACGCTCGATCTGTCCGGGGCCGTTGGTCAGCAGCGCGCTGCACAAGTGCGTGACATCCGCTCCGCACAGCAGCATCTTCAGCGCATCCTTTACCGTGTGCACACCGCCGGTGGCCGCCAGCGACATGTTGACGTGTCCGTGCAGCAGGGCGATCCAGCGCATGGTGATCAGCGCATCCCGCGAGCGGGACAGGCTGAGGGTCTGCGAGACCTCCATGCTGTCGAGGTCGAGATCGGGCTGATAGAAACGGTTGAACAGCGCGATGCCGGAGGCACCGGCGGCCTCGATCCGCTGCACGAGGTTGCCGAGCGAGCTGTAGTGCGGGAAGAGCTTGACGCCCACCGGTATGCTCACCTGGCGCACGGTCTCGCTGAGGATGTCGATCACGCGCTGCTCGACGGCTGCCGGCGCTTCGCTGAAATCTGCGGCGATGTAGTAGATGTTCAGCTCGAGTCCATCTGCACCCGCTTCCTGGATCGCCCTGGCGTGACGCACCCAGCCACCAAGTGTCGTGCCGTTCAGGCTGGCGATGACCGGGATTTCGAGAGCATCCTTCAGGCGACGGATCTGTTCCAGGTATTCATCGCGGCGTCCCGGATAGACCTCTGCCACAGGCAGGTAGCTTGAGGCTTCGCCGTGACCGAGATCCTGCTCGTGTGCCAGCTGGATTGCCTGCTGTTCGTCGGCCTCTATCTCTTCCTCGAACAGCGAGTACATGACCAGTGCAGACGCCCCGGCATCCTCAAGCTGGCGCGCAGGGTCCAGACGCTTGGTCAGGGGGGAAGAAGAGGGGACAAAGGGATTCTTGAGCTCCAGCCCCATGTAGGTCGTGCTGAGATCCATGGACTCAGTAGCCTCCGCTGTTGTGATCATCCGGGGAATCGTCATCGGATGAGTCGTCGTTGTCACCGGTGGCCGGATAGATCAGGCCGGCCAGCTGCTCGTAATGATCGTGACGTTCGGTCGCCTCGCGCTGGGCCTGTGCCTGCAGCGCCTTGGCGACCTCGGGTTGAGTGCGCATCAGGATGCCAAAGCGCATTTCGGTCCGGGCAAATTCCCGGTAGGGAATCTTCGGCTTGCGCGAGTCCAGCGTCAGCGGGTTGTCGCCCGTCCCGCGCAGGCGCGGGTCGTAACGGAACAGGTTCCAGTGTCCGCTCTTCACGGCCAGATCCTGCTGCGTGAGATTGCGGCGCAGATCGACGCCGTGCGCGATGCACGGACTGTAGGCGATGATCAGCGATGGACCGTTCCATGACTCTGCTTCACGGAAGGCGCGCAGCGTGTGCGCATCCTTGGCACCCGAAGCGACCTGCGCCACGTAGACGTTCTCGTAGGCCATGGCGGTCATGGCCAGGTTCTTTTTCGGCACCGACTTGCCACCAGTGGCGAACTTGGCAACGGCGGCGCGCGGTGTGGCCTTGGACATCTGGCCACCCGTATTCGAGTACACCTCGGTGTCCAGCACCAGGATGTTGACGTTGCGCCCCGAGGACATGACGTGGTCGAGCCCTGAAAAGCCGATGTCATAGGCCCAGCCGTCACCACCGATGATCCAGACGCTCTTGCTGGTCAGGGCATCAATGATGCTGAGCAGGTTCCGTGCAGCCGGTGCATCGATTTTTTCGAGCAGCGGTTGCAGTTCTGCAATCCGCTCGCGCTGCGCGTGGATGCCGGCATCATCCTGCTGGTCGGCGTCGAGGATGGCGGTCGCCAGCCCTTCGCCCACCTGTGCGGCCAGTTCCGCAAGCAGCTGGCGTGCATGGCCGATCTGCTCGTCGAGACCGATGCGGATGCCCAGTCCGAATTCGGCATTGTCCTCGAACAGCGAGTTGGACCAGGCCGGGCCGCGC
>JAUPLK010000025.1 GCA_030836925.1 Pseudomonadota bacterium | reverse complement strand
CCGACGCTTGCCAGCGAAGCCCTGCCCCGGCCTGCCGGACTGGAACCGGATATCGGTTTCTGGCGGCTGGTGTTCACTGATGTCTCCAGCGCCCAGGTGGTGGTCCATGACAACCGTTATCTGGGTATCGTCTACGAGAAGTTCGATATCCCGGCGGGCGCCAGCGATTCGACCCGCCGACGCATGATGGATGCCGCCGCCGCAAAATACGAAGGCATACTCAAGCGACTGGCCACCGGCCAGCGTACCGGCCTGAGCGGCGAAGAGGCGCGCGTGCTGGCGCTGTGGTCGGGCCGCGCCAGCAACGACAGCCTGAGGGCCGCTGCCGGCCGGGTCAGAACGCAGCAGGGTCTCGCCGACCGTTTCCAGCAGGGCGTGGTGCGTGCGGGACGCTGGAAGGACCATATCCAGCTGAATCTGCGTGAGGCCGGGGTGCCGGAAAGCCTGGCGGCGCTGCCGCATGTCGAGTCGTCCTTTGATCCCGAGGCACGCTCCTTCGTCGGCGCGGCAGGCCTGTGGCAGTTCACCGCCGGCACCGGCCGCACCTACATGCGCATCGATCAGGTGGTCGATGAGCGTCGCGACCCCTTCCGTTCGAGCGAAGCCGCAGCGCGCCTGCTGCGTTCGAATTACCAGTCACTGCAATCCTGGCCGCTGGCGATAACCGCCTATAACCACGGTGCCGGCGGCATGCGGCGTGCCGTGCGCGAAATGGGCACCAGCGACATCGAGTCGATCGTGCGCAATTACGAGGGGCCAGCCTTCGGGTTCGCCTCACGCAATTTCTATGTCTCGTTTCTGGCCGCCGATGAAGTCGATCGCGATCCGCAGAAGTTCTTCGGTGATATCCAGCCGGAGCCGGCGGAGCGCGGCACCACCATCGTGCTGGCCGACCATATGCGGGCCGATACGCTCGAGCGCAGCCTCGGGGTGTCACGCGAAACGCTGCGCAGCTGGAACCCGGCGCTCCTGTCGCCGGTCTGGTCCGGTCGCAAGGCGGTGCCACGTGGCTACAGCCTGCGCGTACCGGAGGGCGCAGTTGATGCACAGGCGGTTGCGCGGCTGGCTGCCGCTGATCCGGACGCTGAACGCGAACGGTCCCGAAAGGCCAGCCTCGGCTCGGCGACGCACAAGGTGCGCAGTGGTGAAACCCTGTCCGGGATTGCACAGCGCTACAGTACTTCCCCGTCGCGGCTTGCCGAACTCAACAATCTTTCGAAAAAGAACCTGATCCGTGTTGGCCAGGTACTGAAGTTGCCGGGTGATGCACGTGCCCCTGCGGGTGGTGGTGGCAACGCCTCGACCTATGTGGTCAAGCGCGGTGATTCGCTGGGCAGCATCGCCAAACGCACCGGCGTAACCCAGCGCCAGCTCATGGCCATCAATTCGCTGGATAATCCGCATCGCATCTATCCCGGACAGCGTTTGCGGCTGACAGCCAGACCCGGAGGCGGCTGAACATGTGGCGGCACACCATGTGGAGAACCTGTTGCAGCCTGGTGCTGGCCGGCGCGCTGCTCGCTGGCGGTGCGGCAGCTTCGAACCTGGAGGTCGCCGACCGGATCGTGGTGCACAAGTCGGAGCGCAAGCTGCTGCTGTTGCGGGGCGAGCGAATCTTGCGCAGCATCGATGTGGCACTCGGTCTGTCGCCCAAGGGGGCCAAGCGGCAGGAAGGCGATTTCCGCACACCGGAAGGCAGTTACCGGCTCAGCGGGCGCAACGTGAACAGCGACTACTACCTGGCCCTGAAAGTCTCGTATCCGAATCCGGTGGACCAGCAGCGGGCTGCCGCAGAAGGTGTATCGCCCGGCGGTCTCATCATGATCCATGGCCAGCCCAACCGGCCGACCAAGCCCCTCGAGTACTACCAGAAGAACGACTGGACCAACGGCTGCATCGCTGTTTCCAATTCCGATATGGTGGATATCTGGCTGATGACGCCTGACGACACGCCGATCCAGATCCTGCCCTGAATGAATTCCCGGACCCTTGTCGAGGTCATGCCCGAAGGCGCCCTGGAGGTGCTTTCCCAGCATGAAGTGGATCGTTTGCGCAGTACGGGCGAGGGCGGCTATCACGAGTTGCTGCGCCGCTGCGCTCTCGCGGTGCTCAACTCCGGTGCCGCAACCGATGACACCCGTGAGGTGCTGGAGCGCTACCGGCATTTCGAAATCAATATCGTGCAGCAGGATCGGGGCGTCAAACTGGCGTTGACCGATGCGCCCGAAACCGCCTTCGTCGATGGCCAGATGATCCGCGGTATTCGCGAGCTGCTGTTTGCGGTGCTGCGCGACGTGATCTACATAAACAACGAGGTCACCGCCTCGGGCCAGTTCGATCTGGCCAGCAACTACGGCGTCACCAACGCGGTTTTCCACATCTTGCGCAATGCCGGCGTGCTGCGGTCCGGGACCGATCCCAATCTCGTGGTGTGCTGGGGCGGACATTCCATCAGCCGCGAGGAGTACGAATACACCAAGGAAACCGGCTACCAGCTCGGCCTGCGCAAGCTGAATGTCTGTACCGGTTGTGGTGCCGGTGCGATGAAAGGCCCGATGAAGGGCGCGACCATCGGTCACGCCAAGCAGCGCATCCGCAATGGCCGCTACATCGGGTTGACCGAGCCCGGCATCATCGCCGCCGAATCACCGAATCCGATCGTCAACGAACTGGTGATCATGCCGGACATGGAGAAACGCCTGGAGGCCTTCATCCGCATTGCCCACTCGATCGTCATTTTTCCGGGCGGGGTGGGGACGGCGGAGGAAATCCTGTTCCTGCTCGGCATCCTGCTGCACCCTGACAACGCCGGCAACCCGCTGCCAATGGTGCTTACCGGTCCCGAGTCGAGCCGGCCCTATCTGGAGCGGATCGATGCCTTTGTCGGCGCCACGCTGGGGCCGGAAGCGCAGCAGCGATATTCCATGATCGTCGGCGATCCGGCTGCCGTCGCGAGCTGGGCGCTGGGGAATATCCGTCAGGTGCGCGATTACCGCCACAGCCGCAGCGATGCCTACTATTTCAACTGGCGGCTGCACGTTGATCCGGGGTTTCAGCAGCCCTTCGTGGCCACACATGAGGCGATGGCATCTCTGGAACTGCACCGCGAGCTGCCGCCGGCAGTGCTGGCCGCGAACCTGCGCCGCGCATTCTCCGGCATCGTCAGCGGCAATATCCGCGAAGAGGGTATCCGTGCCATCGAGGAGCACGGACCATTCGAGATTCGCGGTGATCGCAGCGTGCTCGCCGAACTCGATGGCCTGCTGCGTGCTTTCGTCGCACAGCGCCGCATGCGTCTTCCGGGGCGCGCATATGTGCCCTGTTACCGCGTGGTGATCTGAAATCGATTTTACGATTGCTGCCGGTTTGCGGGACGCTGTCGACACCTGCGGCGTGTATCGATGCGGCAATATTTTTCCTGTGAACTGCTCCCTTCCGGCACAGACATGGCGACCCCAGGATTCGCCCAACATTGAATCCCCGGGAGCCACATATGGCCGATCAGAAGAGTCAGTCGCTCAGTTCACGCTATCCGGAGTTGCGTGACGACAAGTCCGCCGGTACGCAGGCCCGCATGCAGCCGCTGAATGACCAGCGCAGCCCGGGGGCCGTTGCCCAGAATGGCAAGGATGTGACCAACTGGGATGCCTACCGCCGCTGGCTGAGTCGCGTGCAGCTGCCCGACAAGCGCCGGACGGCCATGGATCCGTCGCTCTACACCTGGAAGGGTTACCGGAACTGGGCGGACAAGGTTCGCCGCGACTGGACCCCTGAAGAGAAATAACCCCGAGCATGCGCCGGAGGTTTCCGGCCCGGTATCAAAACCAGAACATGTCAGACAACGAGAACGAGCAAATCGCCTTCCGCAATGCGGATACCCTGGACCGCAGGGAATGGATCGACCGCGCCCTGTCCGGTGTGCGTCGACGCCTGCAACTCGAAAGCGAGCCGGATACGGCACAGCTGCCACCGCCCGCAGCAGCTGCCCCACCGCCCGGGCGCCCGCAGCTCTACGTGGTGCGCAACCGCGCCAGCCGCTGAAGCCGGGCCGTTTGCGGCCTGCATCTTGAATTTCCGGCAACTGCCCCTATAAAGGCAGTTCACCGGAGCGGCCCCGCGCCTGCTCCCTGAAGCACACCCGGACGCAGGTACTTCCATGACAGTCGAGACGCGTGAAACCCACGGTTTTCAGGCCGAGGTGCAAAAGCTGTTGCACCTCATGGTGCATTCGCTCTACAGCAATCGCGAGATCTTCCTGCGCGAGCTGATTTCCAATGCCTCGGATGCAGCCGATCGGCTGCGCTTCGAGGCGATTTCTGCGCCGGCGCTGCTGGAGCCGGATCCGGAGCTGAAGATACGCATCAGCTTCGATACCGAAGCGCGCACCGTCTCCATCGAGGACAACGGCATTGGCATGTCACGCGAGGACACCATCCGGCAGCTGGGCACGATCGCACGTTCGGGCACCGGTGAATTCCTGAGCAAGATGACCGGCGAGCAGCGCCGCGATGCCAACCTGATCGGCCAGTTCGGCGTGGGCTTCTACTCGGCCTTCATCGTCGCCGACCGGGTCGAGGTGCTGACGCGCCGGGCCGGTGCGCCGGCCAGCGAGGGCGTGCGCTGGGAGTCCGATGGCCAGGGCGAATTCGTCATCGAGACCATCGACCGGCCAGAGCGCGGTACGCGCGTCACGCTGCACCTGCGCGAGGATGCCGCCGAGTTTGCCGACGAGCACCGGCTACGTGCGCTGATCCGCAAGTATTCCGATCACATCGCCTTCCCGGTGCTGATGAAAGGCAAGTCTGTCGGGGAGGACGAGGCGCAGGAGGAATCGGCGAACGATGCCAAAGCACTCTGGACCCGCCCGCGTGCGGAAGTGAGCGACGATGAGTACCTCCAGTTCTACAAGCACATCGGCCATGACTTCCAGGATCCGCTGATCTGGAGTCACAACAAGGTCGAGGGCAAGCACGAGTACATCAGCCTGCTGTACATACCGGCGCATGCGCCCTGGGACCTTTGGAACCGCTCCGGTTCGCGGCACCTCAAGCTTTATGTGAAGCGCGTCTTCATCATGGACGACGCCGAACAGTTTCTGCCGCTCTATCTGCGCTTCGTGCGCGGCGTCGTCGATTCCAGCGACCTGTCGCTGAACGTTTCGCGCGAACTGCTGCAGCAGGATGCCGTCGTCGAGACCATGCGCGGTGCGATCACCCGCCGCGTGCTCGACACGCTCGACAAGCTGGCGAAGGAAGCGCCGGAGAAATATGCGACCTTCTGGAAGGAATTCGGCCGTGTGCTGAAGGAAGGCCCGGCGGAGGATCCGGCCAACCGGCAGCGTATCGCCGGGCTGTTGCGCTTCAGTTCCACCGCAGATGACAACCCGGTTCCGGCCCGCTCGCTGGCCGACTATGTGGCGGCGCGTGATACCTCGATGGCTGATCCGCTGGCCAGCCAGAAAGTCATCTGGTACCTGACCGCCGACAGCTTCAATGCGGCGCGCTCCAGCCCGCACCTCGAAGTCTTCCGCAAGAGCGGCATCGAGGTGCTGCTGCTCACCGACAACATCGACGAGTGGCTGGTCAGCCATCTGCACGAGTTCGACGGCTGGGAGTTTCGCGACGTCAAGCGCGGCGACCTGCCCGCCGACAAGTCGGTGAAGGAGGGCGAGGAGGAGAAACCGGCGGCGAGTGAACACGCCGCACTGATAGAGCGCATGAAAAAGCAGCTCGAGGGCCAGGTTTCTGCCGTGCGCGCCACCACCCGTCTCACCGAGTCACCCGCCTGCCTGGTACTCGGTGAATACGAACTCGGCGCACAGATGCGCAAGCTGATGCAGGCAACCGGTCAGGCGGTGCCGGAAAGCAAGCCCATCCTGGAGATCAACCCGGTGCATCCGCTGCTGCAGCGTCTCGATGCCGAGCAGGACGAGGCGCGCTTTGCTGACCTCGCGCGGCTGATCTTCGATCAGGCCAGCCTTGCCGAAGGCGGCCAGCTCGAGGATCCCGGTGCCTTCGTGCAACGACTGAACCGCATTCTGCTGGGGTAGCAGAGCCTTCTGCAGGAGCGCCTTCAGGCGCGATCCCGGACCATATGTTTGCGGCCGCACCTGAAGTTTGAACTTCAGCCCGCTTTGGCATAAAAGCGTTCTCTACACCCGGGAGAATGCCCATGAAGAACTGGATTTGCATCGCCGCTTTGCCGGGTCTTGTACTCGCGCTCGCCGCCTGTGGCGGCAAGCCGCAGCAGGGGTCAGAGTTGCCGGCACCCGCAGCGGCCACCCCCGCTGCGCAAGAGGCGCCAGTACTGATGCCGCGCACGCCGGCTCCGGCCGGCGCTACGGTGACACTCATCAGCCCCGTTGACGGCGCGACAGTAAAGTCGCCATTCACGGCCGTGTTTGCCATCGAGGGCATGTCGCTGGCACCAGCCGGCATCAACGATCCGAACACCGGTCATCACCACATCCTGATCGACACCGGGCTGCCACCACTCGACCAGCCGATACCGAAGGACGCCAACCATCTGCACTTTGGTCAGGCGCAGACCGAGGGTCAGGTGGAACTGCCCCCGGGGCAGCACACCCTGCAGTTGTTGCTGGCTGATGGCAACCACTTGCCGCATGACCCGCCGATCGTATCCGGGCTGATCACCATCACGGTCGAGTAAGCACGCCTGCCGCGCAGCTCTAGACCTCCCGGTCGCAGCCGTCACCTGCATCCTGGCGTTCGATCTGTACGGTGGTGTGGCCGATCGCAAAGTGCTCTTCCAGGCCTTCGGTGAGCTCGTGCAAAAATTGATCGTCGCCGCCTTCCGGCATGACCAGGTGCACGGTGAGTGCGCTTTCAGTGGTGCTCATGGCCCAGATGTGCAGGTCGTGAATCCTGGTCACCCCGGGCAATGCACCCAGCCAGGCCGCAACGGCCGCGGGTTCTATGCTGCGTGGAACCGCGTCCACCGCCAGATCCAGTGATTCGCGCAGCAGGTCCCAGGTGCCCCAGACGATCGCGGCGACGATGATGAGGCTGATGACGGGATCCAGCCACTGCCAGCCGTACATCAGTATGCCGATACCGCCGATGACCACGCCCAGCGACAGAACGGCATCCGCGGCCATGTGCAAAAAGGCAGCGCGGATGTTGAGGTCGCCATGCCGGCCTCTGGCAAACATGAGTGCCGTGAGGGTATTGATAACCACGCCGATACCGGCGATCACGATCATGGTCATCCCGTCGAGCGGGGCAGGCGTGGCAAAACGCTGGATGGCCTCCCAGGCGATGCCACCCATGGCCAGCAGCAGCATGCCGGCGCTGAGCAGCGAAGCGAGGATTGTTGCCCGCCGGTAGCCATAGGTCCGGCGCGGCGAGGGTTTGCTGCTGGCGAGTCCGGCCGCCCCCCATGCCAGGCCGAGCGACAGGACGTCGCTGAAATTATGTCCGGCGTCGGCGATCAGGGCCAGCGAACCGGCGATATAGCCATAGCTGGCCTCGATGATCACGAAGCCCAGATTCAGTGCGATGCCGGCAGCGAAACGACCGCTGTAACCGCCGGGTGGCGGACCATGCTCGTGGTGGTGATGCCCGTGTGCGGCCGCATTTTCCCTGGCGTGATCGTGACCGTGATCGTGGTGGTCATCATGACCGTGATCGTCCTGCTCGGGCTGGCGCATGGTCTGGCTTCACCGTCTGGAAATTATTTTTTCAAAAGTTGAGATTAGCATGCTGTTTTGCATGGCCTTGAAAAACTAAGCTCAAACGGTCATGGATCTCATTTAAATGTCCAACGGTCCGTCCTACAGGGATGCCCTCAGCCTGCGTGGTCCGGCCGGCCGCATCGAGGCCTTGCTCGACATGCCGGCCGACGCTGCTGTGCCCGCGGTCGCGGTGATCTGTCACCCGCACCCGCAACATCAGGGCACGCAGCTGAACAAGGTCGTGCACACCATCAGCCGGAGCATGAACGAACTGGCAGTGCCGGCCATCCGCTTCAATTTCCGTGGCGTGGGCGCGAGCGAGGGGGCCTATGCAGATGGACTGGGTGAGACCGAAGATCTGCTGGCGGTGGCCGGCTGGACGCGGGAACGTTTCCCGCAGGCAGAATTATGGCTGGCCGGTTTTTCCTTCGGTGCCGCCGTGGCGATCCGTGCCGCCAGCCAGCTCAAGCCGGCGCGACTGATCAGCGTGGCGCCGCCAGTCGTGCGGATGGCCGATCTGCTTGCCAACGTACGGGTGAAATGTCCGTGGCTCGTCGTGCAGGGCACCGCAGATGAGGTTGTCTCTGCCGAAGACGTGCAGAACTGGGTAAAGATACAGCACCCGGAGGCCAGGCTGGTCCTGCTGCCCGAGGTCGGGCATTTCTTTCACGGCCGCCTGACCCTGCTGCGGGAGACGCTGATCGGGTGGGTGAATGGCGCGTCGGCTCAGTTGCCGTAAAACTGCCGCTGGAAGCGCACCGCCAGCGGCGCGCCGGTCGCCCCAGTCGGTTGTGCCTCGATGCTGAACACCAGGCCTTCCTCGCCGGATATCGACACGTCGCCGACGTAATAGATCGCTTCGCCTTCACGGATCTCGCGCAGGCTCAGGTTCTTGGCCTGGCCGTTCAGATTGACCGCGCTGGCCCTGACCGTGCCGGCCACCGGCATGTCCGGTGCGCCTTCGGTCTTCTTCAGTATGGAAATGTTCAGCAGCACACGATTGGCGCTGCGCGTGATGCTGTAGGTGCTGGCGACGTCGGGTGTCAGCGTGTTGGTGGGAATCGCGCTGAACAGCAGGATGTAGTCGCCGAAGTCACGCGATGAAGCATCGGCTGGTTCCATCGGCTGTGTGGAGGCGGTGGTTGCGGGTGCTCCGGTTGGTTGGCCGCAGGCAAGCAGCAGGC
The DNA here is from genome assembly GCA_030836925.1 of Pseudomonadota bacterium. Lineage (GTDB taxonomy): Bacteria > Pseudomonadota > Gammaproteobacteria > Steroidobacterales > SHZI01. Next base: position 2,233 of record JAUPLK010000025.1, on the reverse strand, counting down.
TGGCAGCGAACAGGGTGGCAAGGATTCTTGCAGTGACGTACATGGCGATACCTCACAAGGAACCAGGTCGACGCATCAACTATAGCGCACCGCGCCGAAGGCCAAATAAGCCAAATAAGCCAAATAAGCCAAACCCGGTACCCTCAGAGCATCGGTACCACTGAATTTGCGCACAGCATGGCGGACCAGAGCGAGCGGGTGGGCAGGACCATCATCAGCGCCTGCAGGCCGATCAGCACGAATATCGGCGAGAGGTCGAGTCCGCCGATCAGCGGAATCACGCGTCGCACGGGTTTAAGCAGCGGCTCGGCGAGCGCTGAAACCAGTGCAGCCGCCGGATTGTAGCCGCCGGCGCTTACCCAGCTCAGTACGGTGTAGATGATGACCGTCCAGAAGTAGACGGTAAGTATCAGGCGCGCGACGCCAAGCACGGTGAGCAGCAGTATCGGCACCACGCCGGGTTTGCCGATGCAGGCGAGTTGCGTGATCAGCACGGTGCCCAGCATCTGCAGGCCGAGCAATGCCATCAGCGTGGCACTGTCGAGGCGCCCGACCGGCGGCAGCAGGCGCCGCAGTGGCATCACCAGCGGGTTGGTGACGCGCAGGATGAACTGCACGAAGGGATTGCGCGTATCGACCCTGACCCACTGCATCAGCAGACGCAGCACAAAGACCAGCACATAAAGATCGAATAGTGTGCGCAGGATGAATATCAGCGCGCTCTGCATCAGTTCAGCTCCTCTGCTTGCCCAGTTCCGCCGATCTGTCCCGCGCAGCGGTCAGGGCCTGCTGCACGATGCCGGCAAGATCAGCTTGTTCAAAAACCCGGAGCGCAGCGGCGGTGGTGCCTCCCGGTGAGGTGACGGCGGTCCGCAGCGCGCCTGGCTCGCTTTTCGTTTCGATCACGACACGCGCGGCGCCAAGCGCGGTTTCGCGGGTCAGCGCGGCGGCGAGTTCCGGTGGCAGGCCAAGATCAGTGGCCGCCCGTTCCATGTGTTCCATGAGCAGGTAGAAGTAGGCCGGGCCACTGCCCGATACGGCGGTGACCGCATCCATCAGGGCTTCATCCGGCAGCCACAACGCGCGACCGGTAGTGCCGGCGATGTACCCCGCCAGTTGCCGGCCATTGGTATCGACTGAAGCCGAGGCTGCCAGTGCCGATACGCCGGCACCGATCGTTGCCGGCTGATTGGGCATCACCCGGACCAGTGGCGTGGCCGCACCCAGCCACCCGGCCAGCGAGCGGAGCGTGACCCCGGCTGCGACCGACATCACCAGCTGGCGCGCGGGCCGGCGCTGGCTGGCAAGCGCAAGTGCAACCTCCGGCAGGATCTGCGGTTTGACGGCCAGTACCAGTACCGCTGCGTTTTGTGCCACCGGCGTGTTGTTGGCATCGATGACCAGGTCGGGGTCAATTGCCGCGACCAGTTCGCGTCGCCGTGCATCCGGTTCGGCAATGCTGATGAGCCGTGCCGGATGTCCACCGCGCAGCAGGCCGCGCACCAGCGCACAAGCCATGTTGCCGCCGCCAATCATGCCGATGTTGAGATCGTGATGGTTCATGTCTGCCTGCCGGCTGGATTATCCCCTGCGACCGGTCTTGGCCCAAACAGGGCGGTGCCGATGCGCACCATCGTACTGCCTTCTTCCACTGCCAGCTCGAAGTCGTCCGACATGCCCATCGACAGGGTATCAATCGCGTGGCCGCCGTTGCGCAGTTCGTCAAACAGCTGGCGTGTCTGCCTGAATTCCATGCGTAGTTCATCTGTACCCAGATCCGGATGCGGTATCAGCATCAGGCCGCGCAGTCGGAGTCTCGGCAGCGTGGCGATCAGTTCTGCCAACGCACGCACCCCGGTTCGTGGACAGCCCGCCCGCGGCACCCCAACGCTGGCAGCCCCGGCGACCGGCTGAACCTGTATGCAGACCTGCAGTTCGCTGCCGTAGTGCGGGCGCTGAGACGACAACCGCTCGGCACTCCGTGCCGCAGTGACGGTCTGCGCCCACGCAAAGTTGGCGGCTATCTCGCGGGTTTTGTTCGACTGGATCCTGCCGATGAAGTGCCACTGCATGTCAGGATGCCCGGCGCTGATCTTCGGTATCGCCTCGTGCAGGTAGTTTTCCCCGAAGTCGGTGACGCCGGCCGCCCAGGCATCCTGGATGGTGGCCAGAGCATGTCCCTTGCTCACGGCAAGCAGGGATACCGCTTCTGCCGTGCGGCCGGCGCGGGCTG
>JAUPLK010000024.1 GCA_030836925.1 Pseudomonadota bacterium | reverse complement strand
CCATCAAGGCAGCATTGACTGATTTCTTCCAGCAGCACGCCTCTGGCCGCAACCTCGGCCTGACCTTTCTTGCAGCCGTGTGCGTATTCTCGGTCTTTGGCGTGGTTCTGGTGCCTGCCTTCCAGGCGGCATCCGACGGCTTGTATCCGATCGACATGAGCTTCCCCACCACACCGGAAGTCATCTATACCCAGCTCGCCCACTACAGCGAGGAGTCGCGGCGGATTTATCGCTGGTTCTTCGTCGTTGATCTGCTCTGGCCACCGCTGCTGGCAAGCCTGTTCTCGCTACTGTGGTGCTGGCTCGCTGCGAGAACGAGCCACCCGCTGCCCGCACGCCTGATTGCGGCGGGCATCCTGCTGCTGCCCTGGACGGAAGCACTGCTCGACTGGACGGAAAACATCGGCTTTATCACACTGATCGAGCTTTATCCGACCGTGCTGACGACACCCGCCTGGATTACCGGCACCGTAAAACACATCAAGCTGCTGCTCTACGCGCTGTGCTGGCTCCTGACCCTCCTGTTCGTCGGGCTAAAAGGTGCCGGGTTTATTTTCCGCCCCCGGTAGCAAAGCGATCCAGGTTCATCACCTTGGTCCAGGCAGCCACGAAGTCCTTGACGAACTTCTCCCGGCCATCGTTGGCCGCATAGACCTCGGCCACCGCCCGCAATTCCGAATTCGAGCCAAACACGAGGTCGACCGGCGTGGCGGTCCACTTCAGCTTGCCGGTCTGGCGATCGTAGCCCTCGTAGAGACCCTCGGTCTTTTCCGACTTCGACCACCGCGTCGACATGTCGAGCAGATTGACGAAGAAGTCGTTGCTGAGCGTGCCGGGACGATCAGTGAAGATGCCATGCGGTGAATTCCCGGCGTTGGCATTCAGGGCACGCATGCCACCGACCAGCACAGTCAGCTCCGGCACGGTCAATGTCAGCAGGTTGGCGCGCTCGACCAGTGCCGGCGCCGGCGCCAGGCGGCTGTCCTTGCCGTGGTAATTGCGGAAGCCATCGGCAGTGGGCTCGAGCACGGCAAATGACGCCGGCTCGGTCTGCGCCTGCGTGGCATCGGTGCGGCCCGGGGTGAACGGCACCTCGACGCTGTAACCACCGCTCTTCGCCGCCTGTTCAACCGCCGCGGAGCCGCCCAGCACGATCACGTCGGCCAGCGACACCTTCTTGCCACCGCCCAGCGAGCCGTTGAAGGCCTTCTGCACGCCTTCCAGCTTCTTCAGCACCTTCGCCAGTTCGGCCGGATCGTTGACTGCCCAGTTGTTCTGCGGATCAAGGCGCAGGCGCGCACCGTTGGCACCGCCGCGCATGTCGGTACCGCGGAAGGAAGCTGCCGCAGCCCAGGCGGTCCTGACCAGCTCGGCCGTACCCAGACCTGAATCGAGGATCTTCGCCTTCAGCCGGGCGACATCATTGGCATCGATGAGCGCATGATCGACGGGCGGAACCGGATCCTGCCAGGACAGCACTTCGGCAGGAACCTGGGCGCCGAGATAGCGCGCGCGCGGGCCCATGTCACGGTGCGTGAGCTTGAACCATGCCTTGGCAAAGGCGAGTTCGAACTCTTTCGGGTTCTCGATGAAACGCTTCGATATCCGGTTGTAGGCCGGATCAAACTTCAGCGACAGGTCGGTGGTAAACATGATCGGCGCATGCACCCGGGTGTTGTCATGCGCGTCCGGCACGTTCTTCATCGTCTCGGCATTCTTCGGCACCCACTGTATGGCGCCAGCCGGGCTGCGGGTCTGCACCCATTCGAAGCCGTGCAGATTGGTGAGGTACATCATGGTCCATTTGGTCGGTGCTGCCGTCCACGCACCTTCCAGGCCGCTGGTGACGGTGTCTTCGGCATTGCCCTTGCCGCACTTGTTCTTCCAGCCGAATCCCTGCTCGTCGAGGCCTGCAGCAGCGGGCTCGGGACCCACGCAGGTGTCGGGCTTGTGTGCACCGTGCGCCTTGCCGAAGGTGTGACCGCCGGCGATCAGCGCAACGGTTTCCTCATCGTTCATGGCCATGCGACCGAAGGTATCGCGAATGTCCTTTGCAGCAGCCAGCGGATCGGGATTGCCGTTGGGACCTTCCGGGTTCACGTAGATCAGGCCCATCTGCACCGCAGCCAGCGGCTTGGCCAGTTCACGCTCACCGGAGTAACGCTGGTCTTCGAGCCACTTCCGCTCCATGCCCCAGTCGACCATCTCGGCTTCCCAGTCATCCTCGCGCCCACCGGCAAAGCCGAAGGTCTTGAATCCCATCGATTCGAGCGAGACATTGCCCGCCAGCACCATGAGGTCGGCCCAGGAAATCTGGCGGCCGTACTTCTGCTTGACCGGCCACAGCAGGCGCCGCGCCTTGTCGAGGCTCACGTTGTCGGGCCAGCTGTTGAGCGGCTCGAAACGCTGTTGCCCACCCGCAGCACCACCACGACCATCGAAGATGCGATAGGTGCCGGCGCTGTGCCAGGCCATGCGGATCATGAACGGCCCGTAGTGGCCATAGTCGGCCGGCCACCAGTCCTGCGAGGTGGTCAGCACGGTCCTGATGTCATTCTTGACCGCTTCGAGATCAAGCTTGCTGAACGCCTCGGCATAGTCGAAGTCGTCGCCCATCGGGTTGGACTCGGCAGCGTGCTGACGCAAAGGCTGCAGGTCGAGCTTTTCGGGCCACCAGTCGCTGTTGGTCGTCGCACCGCCCGCAGCGTGCGCAGACATGGAAGCCGCCAATGCCAGCGCGGTGAGTGAAGCCAGGAGTTTCGCATTCATCACGGTTCTCTCCATTGTCTGAGGGAGTTGTTGGGTGGAGGCTAAGGACCGGTCATGGAAACGTCCAACGAGAAAAATCGTGCTCGATGATCGGATTTCCCGATAACATCGGCTGCAGATGCACGCTCTACCTTCTCTCAGGCAATTGCAATACCTGGTCGCCCTTGCCGAGCACCGCAATTTCACGCGGGCGGCCGAAGCCTGCTTTGTCACCCAGTCGACACTGAGCGCCGGGCTGCGGGAACTGGAAACGCAGCTCGGTGTGCTGCTGGTCGAGCGCGACCGCCACAAGGTGCTGCTGACGGATGCGGGTCGCGGGGTGGCCGAGCGCGCCTGTGCGATCCTCGCACAGACACGGGACCTGGTCGATGGCGCTGCTGCCGTGCAGCCGATGGCAGGGCTGTTGCGGCTGGGCGTGATTCCGACGATCGCGCCATTTCTCCTGCCGCACATCCTCCCCGAACTGCGCGACCGATATCCCGGACTGCAGCTGGCTTTGCGGGAAGACGTCACCGAGGCCTTGTTGCAAAGACTCGGCGATGGCCGGCTGGACTTTGCCTTGGTCGCCCTGCCTTACGAGACCGGGACACTGCAGGTGGAACCGCTGTTCGACGATCCGCTCTGGCTGGTGGCAAGCCGCGACACGCCGCTATCGAAGCGACAGCGCCTGCAACTGACGCCGGCGATCACCGAACGCCTGTTGCTGCTTGAGGAAGGTCATTGCCTGCGTGACCACACCCTGCAGGCCTGCGGTTCTGGCACGCCACAGGCCGCCAGGGAGCACGAGGCCACCAGCCTGCTGACGCTGATCGGGATGGTCGACTGCGGAATGGGTGTTGCGCTGATTCCGGCCATGGCACTGGCCACGGGCCTTGCCGATTCACCGCGACTGCAGGTGCGTGAGCTCGCACCGCCCGCCCCGCGACGCACCATCGCGCTGGTCGCACGCAAGACCTCGGCACGGCATGCCGAGATGCGTGCGCTGGTGGAAACGATCAGCTGCGCCTGGCGAAACGCCGGGTCACCAGGCCCGCGAGACCGGTAAGCAGCAGCCAGACGCCGGCAGGTGCGGGTACGGCGCTGGCGGTGATTGCGGCTTCATCGCTCACATCAACGTCTATGGAAAGGAAATCAGTACCGAAGAAGCCGCCGTAAAAGGTATTGATCGCCAGGCTGATGCTGCAAGGAACTTCAGGTTCAGTTGGGTTGGCCTTACATTCACCCTTCAGTTCTACCGAGATATCGCCGAGCTTGTTGACCCCGCTCAGACCGGCGAAATTGCCGAAGTGGATCTGGTAATCGTTGTCCGCATTCTCGGTTCCGTGACCGGTAAACGACGGATCAGCCGTATCGGTGAAATAGCTGCTGGGCGTGAACTCAGCCATCGAGATCGGCCCCTGGAGATCAAGATCGATGCCGCCACCGATGGTCGGTTCATTGGTGAAGTCCATCCACAGCTCGAAGGAGACAGTGCTCGGCACTTCCGGATCATAGATGCCGGCCTGACTGTCCGGTTCCATGTAGACCGCTGCGGCCTCGGCTGCCGACATCGACAGGCCGGCCAGCATGGCGACAGCCAGCAGGCTCTTCAGCTTCTTGTTGTGTGTGCAATTCATGGTCGACTCCCCCAGTACATTTCTTTTCGAAGGGCTACGCAGCCCGGTTTAAGTCAATCTTCGTACATCACACGGTACTATGCACACACCATGTGACATAAGCTTGAAATCGGCATGAAAGTCTTGTCCGTTACTTCATCACTTCATCAAGGCACCAGCGCCGAAGGCCCCGGCGGCCGGCCGAACAGCGCCTTGAACCGCGCGAGGTCGGCAAAATTCACCCGGCCGTTGCTGTCGAGGTCGGTCTCCGGATCGGTCGTGGAGAACCGCGCACGCAGTTCAGCGAGGTCGGCGAAGTTCACCCGGCCATCGTTGTTGAAGTCGGCATCGCACCAGTTGCCGTAACCGTCACCGTCGGCATCCTGCTGACCGGAGTTGGCCGCGGCCAGACAGTTGTCGCGGCCATCGTCCACGCTGTCCCGGTCTGCATCGGCAACGACGCCGATCGTTACCATCGCAGTGCCGAGACGCACGCCGTCATCGATGGCATAACTGAAGGTATCGATGCCGGTAAAGCCCGCGAACGGCGTATAGGTGATGGACTGGCTGCCGGACGAACCGCTGACCACCGCGGTGCCGTGCTGCGGATTGGTAAAGATGTTCAGTACCGATCCGTAGTAGCTGAAACCCACGTCGTTGGCACGCACATTGATCACAACGGGCTGACCGTCGGCAGTGGTCGCCGTATCGTTTTTTGCGCCGGGCGTGTAGTCCGCGACGATATTGATGGCAACAGTCGCGGTATCCGTGCTGACCCCGTCACTGATCCGGTAAGTAAAGGAGTCCTGGCCGGTATAACCGGTATTCGCCGTGTAGCTGATGGCCCGGGTGGCGGTGGGTCCGGGCGGACTGATCGCGGTAATCATCCCGCGCGTCGGCAAGGTCGTGATCGTCACGGTCACGGGGCCGGTAAAGCCCGTGTCATTTGCACCGACCGGAATGACAGTGGCAACGCCCTGCGTTGCGGTCACCGGGCCATCGTTCACCGCCTCGGGCGCGGGAACAACAATGCTGACCGTCGCGGTATCCGTCTGCGTGCCGTCGGTCATGCTGTACACGAAGCTGTCGACACCAAAGTAACCGGCCGTCGCGGTGTAACTGATGGTCTGCGACCCGGCGGTCCCGGACAGGCTGATGGCGGTAACCGCACCATGCAGCGGCGGACTGGTCACCGTCACGGTCACCGGCCCGATGAAACCGGTGTCGTTGATACCCACCGGGATGACTGCGGTGGCCGTCGGTTCCACGGTCACCGGACCGTCATCGGCAGCCTCGGCAGGCGGCGGCGCGAGGGGAATATCAAACGCGATGCGGTAGCCGGCATCAAAACCGGTCACGGCATCGCCCTTGCCGGGCACGAGATCCTGGCCACTGTCCAGCACATAGCGCTGGAAACCGCTCGCTGCACCGGCAACAGCCACTGCCGTCTTGAAGCCACTGTAGGAATTCACCAGCGTCTGCGGCTCGCCGATCACGAAATCGTCACCACCGCGCGTGACCGTGGCAGCGATGGCGCTCGCGGTATAGATGCTCTCGTCATAACCGTTGCTGCCGAAATTGTAATTGCCGCAGATATGCGCACCGATGTAGCCACCAAACAGGCCTTCGGTGCAGGACCAGGTGTTCGCCGTCGCGTAACCGCTGCCGAGCACGGCGCCGGTCATGACATGCGTCATCAACGGGGTGGTGCCCACCCTGGCAAGCCGCGAGTAGGTGCCTCCAGACATCGCCAGTACGTTGCCCGCGAGGTCGAAGGTCCACATCGATGTATCGGCAGCCGTAACGGTCCACGGGGAAATGGTGGTCGAACGTTCGGCATAGCTCTCCACGCTCACCAGCGTGGCTGGCACCTGTGTGGACAGCGGCGGAGTGACCACCGAAATGCTGACGGTACCCGTGTCGCTCTGGAAACCATCGTTCATCGTGTACACGAAAGAGTCGGGACCGATGTAATCCGAATTCGCCGTATAGCTGATCGTCTGGCTTGCGGCGCTGCCGCTGTTGCTGATCGCCGTAATCGTCCCGTGCAGCGGGGGCGTCGTCACGCTGACCAGAACCGGATCGATGAATCCGGTGTCATTGGCACCCACGGCGAGCACGGTTTCCACGGCCTGCACAGCCTGGACCGGACCATCGTCGTTCGCATTTGCCGGTGGTGGTGCATCGGCGACGTCGAAGGTGAACACGTAACCGGTGTCGAAGCCGGTTGCCGTGTCACCGGCACCGGGGAACAGATCCTGGCCGTTGTTGAAGGTGTAACGCTGGAAGCCGGCAGCCGCACCGGCGATCGATGTGGCGGACGTGAAGTTGCTGTAACTGTTGGCCAGGGTCTGGGGGGCGCCGAGCAAGGCATCATCGCCACCGAGAGTGACGTTCGCACCAGTGCCGACCGACGTGTAAACGCTGTCGTTGGTGCCATTGGCGCCAAAGCTGTAGTTGCCGCAAATGTGTGCGCCGACGACACCACCGAAAATCCCCTCGGTGCATGTCCAGGTGGCGCCGGTTGCTGTGCCGGCACCGAAGGATGCACCGGTCATGGTGTGCGTCATCAGCGCAGTCGCGCCAACCTTGGCGACCCGCGCATAGGTGCCGCCATCCATGGCCAGCGTGTTGGTGTCGACATCGAAGGTCCAGGTCGCCGTATTGGCTGCGGTGGCCGTCCAGGGCGCGGCGCTCGAGGAGTTCCTGCTGTAGCTGCCGACGCTCACCATCGTCACGGGTACCGGCGCGGCTTGTGCAATCGAAACCAGGCCGGCACTGCCCAGCAGTGCGGAAATCGCGAATACCTTGCGCATGGATGTTCCCCCCGGAACTGGATTTATGGGCCGGGCGAACTTTGCCGCCCTGTAGCAATAGGCTTTATACCGCGACCGGCGTCACAAAAACACGCAGTGGACATAATCCGGGAGAAAAATCATGGGCTGCGCAGACTTCCAGCTGACCCGCCCCCGTTACAAAACGATACAAACAGTTACCCCCCTGAAAGGAATCGCTTGCTGCCGGTGCCTAGAGTACGTCCCATCGAGAAGCCCACCGGCACGAGGAGACGAAAATGACCAACGAAGAATTCACCACTGGCGGTTACGAGTTTGGCGACCTGCTGCTGTCCGTGACGGCGATGCTGGTCACCCTGGTCGCCACCTGGCAGTTCCTGCTCTAAGGCAGCAACGCCACGATCACCCGGGGATCGCCGCGGCTCTTCCCCTTCCTCCGCCCCCCCTGGAGGTTATGCCCGCGGTCCCCACGTGACGCCCGCCGCTCCACCCCCCTGGAGTCGGCGGGCAATTTTTTTCAGAAGCGCCACAACACGCCGAGGTTCGGCGCAAACCGGATCCAGTGATCCACATCGCGCTCCAGCGTGTAGACCCCGCCACCGGTATCGCGCACGGCATATTCGCTGCAACAGGCGTTTTTCTGCGCCAGCAGGTTGGTGAACTCGACGAAAGTCAGGAGTTCGCTGTTTTCCAGAGCGAAGGTGTAGGCGGCGCGCAGGTCCACGGATTTGAAGGCGTCGTAGCGCGTGGCATTGCGCTGGCCCACGACCACTGGCGGTACTTCCCCGGGCGGTGCCGTGCCCAGCGTTACCGGGGTGGTCGGCCAGCCGGTGTGCCAGGTGCCGGCCAGCGTCACATCCCAGCGACCGCTGATCCAGTTGAGGCCGGCATTGAAAGAGTGGGTCTGGTCCCAGCTGCGCCGCACTTCGTCGCCGTCGATATCATCATCGGCCTGTGACCAGGTGTAACTCAGCCACCAGCCCCAGGGCCCGACACCTCGCCGGTTGAGCAACAACTCGACGCCACGCACGCTGCCTGCGGTGGCCGGGACTTCGATGCGGTCGGTCTGCAGCTCCGGTATCAGCACCAGCGGGTCGAACTGGTTCTCGAAACGCGGCCGCAGTTCCTCGTAGTCCTTGTAATACGCTTCCAGCCGCACGCGGATGTGGTTAACCAGCGCATGTTCGGCACTCAGGATCAGATGATCAGCTCGCTGCGCCGGGAAGAAGGTCTGGATGCCATCCTCGAGCTGCAGCTCGTTGATGCCCTGTGCCTGGTAGAAACGGCCCCAGCTGGCCCGTAACTGCGTGCGGGCATCGGGGTCGTAGCGCAGGTTCAGCCGCGGACTGAGTTGCGTGCCGCCGTCCACCCGGTCCCAGGTCTGATTGTCCCAGCGCATGCCGAGTTCGGTGGTCAGACGGTCAGTCATGCGCCATCGACCGCTGACAAACGCAGCCTGCTGGCTGCCATCAGGCTGCAGAGTTGCCTCCCGCACGGTCAGGCTCGGCGGTGAATCGGGAAAGGGCTCACCGGCAGCCACATCCAGGCTGCTGGCATATGAATAATGTGCACTGAGCAGTCCCAGCTCCAGGCCATATTGAAACAGCAGCCCGTCATTGCCCTGCTGCAGTTCCAGTTTCAGATTGCTTGCATTGAAGCTGCGGTGATCGCGCACGAAGCCGGAACGCCTGCCGGGATCTTCCACCGTGCCGTCACGATCATTGTCGACGTTGGTGTAAGCCAGCAGCGCCCGGCCCAACAATTGTTCCGACCAGCGATGCTCACCCGTGGCCCAGATGTAGGCAGTGTTGTCGCTGACCTTCGACGACTCCGTCTCCTGCGAGTTGTTGACCCGCAGATGGTCGTTGGCGACCAGCAGATGCAGCGCACCGCTGGTGGCTTCAGAAAAGTCGTATTCGACCTTGGAAAAGGAATCCAGGTATTTGGGCTCGCCGAGATTGCTGTCGACGAGCCTGATCGCGTCAGCCAGGTTGCTGCGCCGGCCCGACAGCAGCCAGCGCCCGCGGGCGTCATCGAAGCTGCCACCGGCGAGGCCGTTGGTGTGATACAGCGAGGCGCCGATCGCACGCATGCCTTCGACCGGCGGAACCACCGAGCGCACATCGATCATCGCGCTCATCCGGTCACCGTAGTTCACCGGAAAGCCGCCGGCGTAGACATCCATGGCGCCGACGATTTCGGCATCGAGCACGCTGACCGGACTGAACAGGTTCTTCAGGTGGAAGGGTTCGGACAGCGTCAGGCCGTCGAACACGATGCCGGTTTCGTTCTGCTCGCCACCGCGGATATGCGCCAGACCGGAAATCCCGTTGCTGGCGGCACCTGGCAGTCGGTGCACCGCCCGCAGGCTTTCATCTGCAAGCTTGGGCAGTGCGCGCAACTCATCCTGCACCAGCACGGTACTGACACCGATCTCCTCGCTGGCCAGCACGTAACGGCTGGCGGTGACCACTACCGTATCGAGACCCGCAGGGCGTGGCGGCCTGGCCGCCTTGCCTGGCCTGATGGCCACCACCGACCAGACATCGGGGCCCACCGACTGCAACTTGAGGCCATGCGGGGCGAGGATTTCACTGAGCAAGGCGATGCCGCCGGCAGCGAGCGGTTCCTGCTGCACACGCAGGGCGGGTGACACGAGTTGATCGTTGTAGATCAGCGTCAGGCCGCGAGCCTGCCATTCACGCAGCACCTCGCTGACGGAGCGACCGACCTGGCTGTCGGCCGCCTGCGCCGGCGACACGAGCAGGGACGCCAGACCGAGACAGGTCGCGACCAGCAGGGCAAAGACAATCCGCAACCGATGACGCAGCACCGGTTGCGATGATGGAAAACCAGACATGCCAATAAGAATGCCGCAGCCCCGGGCGAAGGCGCGGTGATGTTAGCACGCAGTCACCAGCTGCCCGGCACCGAAGGCCGGGCATTGCAATGGCGGATGATTACTGTTGCGCGCGCGGCTGAACGCTGATCAGGCCGCGATCGGCGGTGTAATCGAGCGGGGTGGTGGCCATCACTGCAGCCAGTGCGGCATCGGGGCGCAGACCGGCGATCGAACCGCGCAGCACGATCTCCGCTGCGGAGGATTGCAGCCGTGGCGAGCCGAACTCGATCTCCCGGCCGGTCTCGCGCGAGACCCAGACCAGAAATTCCGACAGCGTGCGTTGCTCGATCGCAAAGGGCGGTGTCACTTCCTGCGTCCAGTCCCAGAGCGCTGCGGTGCGCTCCACGCTCTGACGCTGAATGCTGCCGTCGGCCTTGAGCAGCACCTGTTCGCCGGCATCAGCCTGTGTGACAGGCCCGGTACCGGATACCTCGACACGTCCTTCACGCACGCTGACCAGCATCGCGTCGGGAGCAACCCGCACTTCATATTGCGTGCCGAGGTGCCGGGTGGTGCCGAAACGCGACTCGATCAGCAGCGGATCGGCGCTGCCACTCCCGCGACCAGCATCCAGATAGACAGCGCCGCGCGTGACCACGATCCGTTCCGGCGTCAGCAGTGCGACGCGCGTATCCGTATCCAGTCGCAGGCTGACGCCGTCACGCAGCCGCAGCGCTGCCCGGCCCTGCGGCCCGGTAACGATCGCCTGCCCGGCACCCAGCGCCTGGCGCACCACCGCCGGTTGCCAGTCACCATCAGAACCCGCCTCGACTGCACCACTGACGCGACTCAGCGTCGCCAGCGGCGTCGCCGGCTGATTCAGCAGCGGCAAGGCAAACCAGCTGCCGATTGCCGCCACCGCCACGCTGGCCGCCATTGCCAGCGCTGGCCAACGACGGGCAGACGACCGGACTACCGGCCGCGGTTGCCGGGCCGCGACCACCGCCCGCCACTCGGCCTCGACCACCGCGCGTATCTGCCGGGCCACGGCTGCAGGCGGATCGGCACGCGGACCGACATCGCGCAACAGGGCAGCCAGCGAGGCTTCTTCGCCGGGCCGCATCGCTTCATCATTCTTGTGCATCATGTTCATCAATCCTTCTGATAAGCCGGTCTAGGACAGGCTCG